>NZ_JAMZBE010000002.1:0-64833 GCF_024158645.1 Halomonas sp. 707B3 | reverse complement strand
GTCGGTAGGCCTCAAGCTGGCGAGGCGTCAAACGCCAAAGCTGGCGCTGGCGGGTATACCACTGGCCGTCGTTTTCAACGCTGCGTCCTGCCTGTTCGATCAAGCTGGCGCACTCGCTGTCCAACCACTCACGCCGCCCTAAGGCGTCGAGTTTTTCCGCCTGAAGCTGCCACACTTTAAGCAAGTAAATCACGTCTAGCGCGGCGTACTCACATTGAGAAGACGTTAACGGACGCTCCAGCCAATTAGAGCGTGTCTCCTCTTTGGGAAGCGTTTCGCCTACCCAGTGCTCTACGAGTTTTTGGTAACCCATGCCAGGATTTTCGCCTAAGAAGGCTTGCGCCACCTGGGTATCCACCAGCGGCGTAGGCAACACGCCCGCCCAGTGTTGGAAGACTTCTAAATCTTCACTGCAGGCATGCAGCAGCTTCACCGCGCTATTTTGCAATAGCGCTTTAAAAGCGTTGGTGCAGGGTGTTGATAACGGGTCGACTAAATATGCCACTTCATGACTGGCAAACTGAATCAGCGCCGGTATGGGGAAAAACGTATTCTCGCGGAAAAACTCGGTGTCTAAGGCAATAACGCTGGCACCGGAAACCTGTTCACAGGCGGCGTCTAACGCCTCGGCGCTATCAATCCATTGATACAAAGCAGAAGTTGAAGAGGACAAAGCAATCTTCCGGGTTGGCACAACCGCATCAGCGCTTGCGTTTATTATCAGCATTAATCGCTAGCAAAGGGCTGGCGACCATTAAAAGCGCGGCTTAATGTACCGCCATCCACATACTCCAACTCACCGCCCATCGGCACGCCATAGGCGAGACGAGAAAAGGATACACCGTAATGCGCAAGCTGAGAGGCAATGTAATGCGCTGTCGCCTCACCCTCTACCGTAGGGTTAGTAGCAAGAACGACTTCACGAATATTGCCTTCAGCTACACGGCTTTCGAGCAACTCCAGCCCGATAGCTTCCGGGCCAATACCATCTAGCGGTGAAAGGTGACCATGCAGTACAAAATAGCGCCCTTGAAAACCGCCAGCCTCTTCAATCGCTAGCTGGTCTGCGGGCGATTCAACCACGCACAACAGTGCATCATCACGGCGAGAGCTCTCGCACAGCGCGCAAATATCGGCTTCGGTGAGCGTACGACAGCGCTGGCAGTAGCCTACTTCCTCTATCGCCTGCTGAATCACTGCGGCTAATCGCTGGCCACCTGGGCGTTCACGCTCTAGTAAATGCATCGCCATGCGCTGAGCCGTTTTTGGCCCAACGCCTGGCAACACGCGAAACGCGTCCATCAATTGCTCAACAAGCGGAGAAAAGCGCATGGTTTAGAACGGCATCTTAAAGCCGGGCGGTAGATTTAAACCGGCTGTTGCTTCTTCCATTTTCGCTTTGGAGTTCGCTTCTACTTTGCGTACAGCATCGTTGACCGCTGCCGCCAGCAAATCTTCAAGCAGCTCTTTATCCTCTTCCAGCACGCTGGGGTCGATCGTGACATCGCTGACATCATGGCGACCGTTCATGATAATTTTTACCATGCCCGCACCCGCTTCGCCGTGCACTTCAGCTTTGGCCACTTCTTCTTGAACGCGCTGCATTTTTTCCTGCATTTCTTGGGCTTGCTTCATGATGTTGCCCATTCCGCCTTTAAACATGCGGTCTTCTCCTAAATCATTAATAAGCGAGTTGGTAGCCGTCGGCCGTTAGGAACGTGGCTCTGGCGCTGGTTTTACGGTTGACTCAATTAGCGTAGCCCCAAACGCCTGCTGCAACTTCTGAATATTGGGGTCGTGATGCAATAGATCAACAGCCTGCGCATGGCGTTCTTGCTGTAAACGCTCTTCCTGTTGCCGGGGTGTTTCCAGCGTGGCGTCAAGTTCAGCCACGCTGAACTGAACCCTTCTTGGTATGCCGATCTCTTTCAGCGCGCGCTCAATGCGCCCGTTATGAACCTCGGCCTTCATGGCGGACTGGCTGGGGTCAAGCCTCAGCACCACAGTGCCACCATCATCACTGTCTAACTGGCAATGTGCCGCCAAGTTACGCGTTAGCCCGCCTAAACCTAAGGCGTCAAAACAAGCCAGCCATGCGGCGTGGTTTAAGAGATCTCCCGAGGCCAGCGATTCAGCCGAGAGAGAGGAAGGCGCCACCTTAGAGGATGAAGCGGGCTCTGGCTCTGGCTCTGGCTCTGGCTCTGGCTCTGGCTCTGGCTCTGGCTCTGGCTCTGGCTCTGGCTCTGGCTCTGGCTCTGGCTCTGGCGAGAGCGTAGCGGCGCTTTCTACCTCTTCAAGCGACCAGGGCGGCGGCGCATCATATTGCGGCTCTAATGCCTCGGGCGCCTCACTTGGTGGAGCTGCCTGCACCGCAGGCTCAGCCTCGGCAGCGGCGGGTGCAGGCTCAGGCTTTTTTGCGGCTGGCTCCGCTAACACAGGGGCGCTTGGCGGTGCTGCGGGGGCTGGCGTTGCATCTGCTGAAGGCGCAGGCTCAGGGCGTAGCGGCAGCGGCGTCGCAGGTGGCTTGGGAACGCCCTGAGGGCGGAAAGCCAGCATCCGTAACAGCGTCATCTCCAGAGCACTACGCAAGTCTGGGGCGTGTACCATATCGCCACGCCCCTGGATACCAATCTGGTAGTAGAGCTGGATATCTTCAGCGGTAAAACGGCTGGCCAGCTGCTGAATTTGCGCTCGGTCTCCGTGGCTATTATCCACTGCATCCGGCACCATTTGCGCCACGGCCAAGCGGTGGAGTATGGCAGTTAACTCATCTAGCACGGCGGCAAAATCAGGTCCCTGCTCGGCTAGCTGGGCCACTTCTGCCAGCAACTTCTGAACATCTACCGCTGCCAGCGCTTCAACCAAGGCCAGCACATGGCGATGATCCAACGTGCCCAGCATTGCCGCTACATCAGCATGGCGCACAGCCCCTTGGCCAAAGGCAATGGCTTGATCAGTCAGGCTCATTGCATCGCGCATGGAGCCTTCAGCAGCCTTGCCTAACAGCCACAACGCGCTTTCATCATACTCAACCCCCTCTTCGCCCAGCACATAAGTTAAGTGCTCGACTACCCGCTCAGGCGGCATATGCTTGAGCGTAAACTGCAAACAGCGGGATAGTACCGTGGCGGGGAGCTTATGCGGATCGGTGGTCGCTAACAGAAATTTTACATGGGGTGGCGGCTCTTCCAGCGTTTTAAGCAGCGCATTAAAGCTGCTGGTGGAGAGCATGTGCACCTCATCAATGAGGTATACCTTGTAGCGCCCTTGGGTAGGCGCATACTGAACGTTATCGAGCAGTTCGCGGGTATCTTCTACTTTGGTTCGCGAAGCAGCGTCGACTTCGATCAGGTCGACAAAACGGCCTTCATCGATGGCTTGGCAACTATCGCACTGACCGCAGGGTGTCGAGGTAATTCCCTCATCCCCGCGCCCATTAGCGGTACAGTTAAGGCATTTCGCCAAAATGCGCGCCAGCGTGGTTTTGCCGACGCCACGCGTGCCAGTAAACAGGTAAGCGTGGTGTAAGCGGCCCTGATCAAGGGCATTGACCAAGGCGCGTTGAACATGGGCCTGGCCCACGAGCTCGTGGAATGTACGCGGCCGCCATTTGCGGGCCAGAACCTGATAGCTCATTGAGCAAAACTTCCTTAGGCGGGCTGACTGTCGATGCTAAACAGCCTATCGTAAACCGTAGATGCTAATTGTTGGTGCTTCATAGAACACCATTCTAGCGGCTGCACCGCAGCCCGCCAACCGCCCGGCAGATGCCGAGCGGCATGAGGCGTTACGCTTAGGCGTTATCGCCACCTTCAGCGGCACCAGCACGTTGGGCGGCTTCTTTTACCAACTTTTCAAGCTCACCGTTTTGATGCATTTCAATCACAATATCGCAGCCGCCTACCAGCTCGCCTTCTACCCATAGCTGGGGAAAGGTCGGCCAGTTGGCAATTTTCGGCAGCTCAGCACGGATATCCGGGTTATCCAATACGTTGACGAAGGCAAAACGTTCGCCGCAGCTCATCAGCGCCTGCACTGTCTGTGCAGAGAAGCCGCACTGGGGCAGTTGGGGGGTGCCTTTCATGTAGATCAAAATCGGGTTTTCGCTGATTTGACGCTGAATATTTTCGGCAGTGGTGCTCATGATGTGCTCCTAAACAAGTGATGTGATCCAAGTCAGTTTACGCAATTCGTCAACTGGCTTTAACCCCACGACCTAGTAATGCCATGGATTGGTGATTACACCAATACCCGAGCAAACTACTCGGCCTTAACGCGTGGCAGCCATTCTACGCATGCCGCCCGCGTTGCGCATCCCCTGCCGCATCGCTAGGATGGTGTTTTTGCGCGGAGAGAAGTCCATGGCGACACGCCATTTCCTTACCCTATTGGATTTGACCCCAGATGAGCTGGCGTATTTGATCCAGCGTGCCATTAAGATCAAGACGGATCTTAAAGCTAATGGCCCGGTGTACACACCGCTACCAAACCGCACGCTGGCGATGATTTTTGAAAAATCATCTACCCGTACCCGCGTCTCTTTTGAAACAGGCATGGCGCAATTTGGTGGCCATGCGCTCTTCCTCTCTCCTCGTGATACCCAGCTTGGCCGCGGTGAGCCAATCGAAGACACCGCACGCGTGCTCTCTGAGATGGTGGATGCAGTCATGATTCGCACCTTCTCCCACCAAGGCCTGGAAACCTATGCCAGCGCCAGCAGCGTGCCGGTGATTAATGCCCTAAGCGACGACTACCACCCCTGCCAACTGCTGGCAGATGTGATGACCTGGACAGAGCTGCGCGGCAGCGTCAAAGGTCGCACCGCGGTGTGGATTGGCGATGGCAATAATATGTGCCACTCCTGGATCAACGCCGCCCGCCAGTTCGGCTTTCATCTGCGGGTCTGCTGCCCGGAAGGCTATGAACCACGCGAAGATATCATGGCCGCTGCGGGTGACTGCGTCACCCTGCTCCACGACCCACAAGAAGCGGCTAAAGGTGCTGACTTAATCACTACTGACGTATGGGCTTCCATGGGCCAGGAAGAGGAGCAGGCAAAACGAGAAGCCGACTTTGCAGGCTTCCAGGTAACTGAAGCCCTGCTCGACTCCGCCCAATCTGACGTGCTGTTTTTACACTGCTTGCCAGCTCATCGAGGCGAAGAGATCAGCCTCACGCTGCTGGACGACCCAAGGGCAGTAGTATGGCAGGAAGCCGGCAACCGCCTACACGCTCAAAAAGCATTGATCGAGTTTTTGTTGCTAGGCAAAGTCGACGCATAATCTCTATCGCCTAACCTCTATCCCGCCCTGTATGCTTTGCAGGGCGGGCTTTTGCACAACGCCCTCGAAAGCAAACGCCACTACACCGGGTACAAAGCAAGCATAAAGCAAGCATAAAAAAACGCCACGTTATAAATAACGTAGCGTTTAGAAATATTGGTGGAGCCTAGCGGGATCGAACCGCTGACCTCAACACTGCCAGTGTTGCGCTCTCCCAGCTGAGCTAAGGCCCCACATGCTGCCAGTTTCGTGCAGCGGGGCGAATACTAATTTACAGCACTGTAAGAGTCAAGCATTAAAGCAAACCAGCATCATCTAATTCTCCTTTGCTAAGAGCTGTGGCACTCTATAGGTTCGCAGCGTGCGTATCGCTCGAGTCCACGATGATTACCTGCAGGAGCCAGACCTTTGATCAACGTTTTAATTGCCGATGATCACCACCTGGTGAGAACCAGCATCGCCCACCTGCTAAACGAAGAGTCCGATATTAAAATTGTGGGCGAAGTGGATGATGGAGAGAGCGCCGTCGCCCAGTGCCGACAACTAAAGCCCGACATTGTCCTCATGGATATTCGTATGCCGGGTATCGGCGGGCTAGAAGCCACACGGCGTATTCATCGCACCTTGGCTGACATTAAGGTTATCATTCTTACCGCCCACTTAGAGGACAGCGTCCTGAGGCGCATGCTTGAAGCCGGGGCATCGGGCTTTTTAAGCAAAGGGGCTGATGCGGTGGAAATGACCGATGCCATTCGCCAAGTCTTCCGCAACGGGCGCTATATAAGCCAAGAAATTGCACAGCGGCTAGCACTCGCCCACTTCACTGACGAAGATAGCCCATTTAACCAGCTTTCTGATCGCGAGCTACAAATTGCTTTGATGATCGTCAACTGTCAGCGAGTACAAGATATTTCTGACCGTCTACATCTTAGCCCTAAAACCGTTAACACCTACCGTTATCGCTTGTTTGATAAGCTACATGTCACCAGTGATGTCGAGTTGACCCATCTCGCCTTACGCCACGGTCTAGTCGAAGGTTTTGACGCCACTATGGGATAGACCTACCATCGCAGCTTCTGCCGTTTAAGAGCTCCAATGCCCAGCTATGACTTTTGATGCCAAGCAGTTTTTAAGCTCTGTCAGCACTTCACCCGGTGTTTACCGCATGCTGGATGAGGAGCAAAACACGCTCTATGTCGGCAAAGCGAAGCGTTTGAAAGCACGGCTGGCAAGCTATTTCCGCGGCCAGCTCAATACCAAAACCCAGGCGATGGTGGCACGCATTGCCGATATTCAAATTACGGTCACCCGTAGCGAAACCGAAGCACTGCTGCTTGAACAAACATTAATCAAGGAGCTTCGCCCGCCCTACAACATCCTGCTACGGGATGATAAATCCTACCCGTTTGTGTTTGTCACTGACCGCCACCCCTACCCCGCTTTGGAATATAAGCGAGCACGCCAGCGTCGCGACGATGGCCGCTACCTGGGCCCCTACCCCAGCAGCGGGGCCGTAAAAGAGAGCCTGACGCTGATGCAGAAAATTTTTCGCATCCGTAACTGCGAAGACAGTGTTTTTGCCCACCGCTCTCGCCCTTGCTTGCAGTATCAAATTCAGCGCTGCAGCGCCCCTTGTGTTGATTACATCTCAGAAGAGGAGTATCGCCGGGATGTGGAACATGCGGTGATGTGCCTAGAAGGCAAAAGCGAGCACGTGACCCAACTATTAACCCAAGAGATGGAAGTAGCCAGCCAAGCGCTCAACTTTGAAGAGGCCGCACGCCTGCGTGACCAAATCCAGCAGCTACGCCAGCTGCAGCAGCGCCAGTTTGTGGATAACGAGAGCGGCGACGCAGACGTTTTCGCCTTAGCCCAACGCCCTGGCGCACTCGGCATCTCCATATTGAGCGTGCGTGATGGTCGTCTACTGGGTGCTCGGCACCATACGCCAAAGAATGATCTAGACCTGCCGCCAGAAATGCTGCTGACCGAAGTGGTTAGTCAATACTATTTTGGCCAGCCGCATAACGTACCCGGAGAAGTAATTACTAGCCTCCCGCTGGAAGATAGCACTCTGATTGCCGATGCCCTCTCTCAGCAAGCAGGCAAAAAAGTCAGAGTAGCAAGCCAAGTGCGCGGGCATCGCGCCCAATGGCAGCACCTCGCCATGACCAACGCCGAGCAGCAGCTTGCATCACAGCTGGCCAATAAAACCCAGCTCACTCAGCGGTTTGAGGCACTGCAAAAAGCGCTGGGACTGGAAAAACTGCCAGAGCGGCTTGAGTGTTTCGATATCAGCCACAGCCAGGGCGAAGCCACCGTGGCGTCTTGCGTGGTGTTTGACCATCAAGGCCCGCGTAAAAGGGACTATCGCCACTTCCGCATTGAAGGCATCGCAGCAGGGGATGATTACGCCGCCATGCAACAAGCGCTGACGCGGCGCCTGAAGCGGGTAAAAAGCGGAGAAGCAGTGGCCCCCGATATTCTGATTGTGGATGGCGGCAAAGGGCAGCTCAATATGGCACGCGGGGTATTAAACGACCTTTCGGTCACCAATATCATTCTACTAGGCGTTGCCAAAGGAACCACTCGCAAGGCCGGGCTGGAAACTCTCTTCTTAGAGACCAGCGATAACCCGCTACCTTTAGATCCGGCTTCGCCGGCACTGCATTTAATCCAGCATATCCGCGATGAGTCCCACCGCTTTGCGATTGCAGGCCACCGGGCAGCGCGAGACAAAGCGCGACGCACGTCTACTTTGCAGGATATTCCTGGCATAGGCCCTAAACGGCGGCGTGAACTTCTGCGCTTTTTTGGTGGCCTACAGGGCGTACAAAAGGCCAGCCGTGATGAACTAGCCAGGGTGCCCGGAATTAATGCAGCCCTCGCAGAGAGCATTTATACGGCACTGAATGGATAAACTTGTTCTTAACATGGATGCAATGCGCTAAGGGGGATAGAATAACCCGCACATTACACTCCGACTTTCATGATTCTCCGGCAAGGATCGCGCCCTGCGATGAACATACCCAACATACTCACACTGGCAAGAATCGTCTTTATCCCGCTACTGGTAGTACTGTTTTATCTACCTTTCAGTTGGAGCATGCCGGTTGCCGCTGGTTTATTTGCCCTAGCATCGGTCACCGACTGGCTCGATGGCTATCTGGCCCGCCGCTGGAATCAGTCGACACCCTTCGGTGCCTTTTTAGACCCTGTGGCAGACAAACTTATGGTCGCCGTGGCGCTTGCACTGTTAATTGAGCGTTTTGACACGCTGATCCTGACGCTGCCCGCACTGGTGATTATCGGTCGTGAGATCGTTATTTCAGCCCTGCGGGAGTGGATGGCCGAAATGGGTAAACGCGGCATGGTGGCAGTCTCTTGGGTTGGCAAACTAAAAACCACGCTGCAGATGGTCGCCATTCTGGTGCTGCTGGCCTTCTCGCCAGGGCACGAAATCGCGCTACTGGGCGTGGTTGTTCTGTACGCTGCCGCTGCTCTCACGCTTTGGTCAATGGCTCAGTATCTAAAAGCTGCTTGGCCGCACCTTAGTCGCTCAATGTAGGCAGCATAAATGTCAGCAGCACAGTAGCTCTTTGAACCCGTTGATAAATTGATTGTTTGACAAGCGCGCAGCGATGCGTATAATTCGCCCTCGAGTCGAGCGGGAATAGCTCAGTGGTAGAGCATCGCCTTGCCAAGGCGAGGGTCGAGAGTTCGAATCTCTTTTCCCGCTCCATTTGGTTAACGCCAATGACTTGTTAGGCTGGATGGCAGAGTGGTTATGCAGCGGACTGCAACTCCGTGTACGCCGGTTCGATTCCGACTCCAGCCTCCACTTTCAGTGTAGCGATTGCTGCTAAAGCGCCGATACACTGCCCGGATGGCGAAATTGGTAGACGCAAGAGACTTAAAATCTCTCGGAGGCAACTCCGTGCCGGTTCAAGTCCGGCTCCGGGCACCATGAATTGTTAGTAAGAACATGACGCTGCGAGATCTTCTGATCTACGCGGCTTTTTTGTGTTTAACGCCCACCCGATCAGTTACCTTTCGCTTTTTTGCCTACACCATCGCTAAGCGCCAGTGGTCACGCTATGATGCCATCCTCCCTGTGAAAGCGTGTTGCGCGCGCAGCTTTTGATAGCAAAAAGAAGGAGCGGGCCCCTATGAGCACGCCAACAACCGACCTACTTATTATCGGCGGAGGCGTCGCCGGCCTCACCCTAGCGCTAGAAGTTGCTGACCACTTGTCAGTCACGCTGGTACGTCCGGCAATGGATGATCAAGGAGCCAGCCGCTGGGCACAGGGCGGCATTGCGGCAGTGCTCTCTCCGGATGACAATCTCGACGACCATGTACGCGATACCCTCATCGCTGGCGATGGACTATGCGATGAAGACGCCGTTCGTTTTACCGTCACCCATGGTCCTGAGGCGATTCAATGGCTCATTGACAACGGTGTGCCGTTTACGCCCGATCCGGATCCAAGCGCCCGCTACCCCTACCACCTGACCCGAGAAGGCGGGCACAACGCGCGGCGCATTATTCATGCCGATGACGCCACCGGTCGTGCGGTAGTTGAAACCTTGGTCAATAAAGTCTCTGCCCACCCTGGCATTACTCAGCGCAGCGACCTGACGATTCTCACCCTGCTGAGCAACGCTGAGGGCCACTGCATTGGCGCCCAAGGTGTCGATAGCGAGCAACGCCTACAAGCGTTTTATGCCCATCACACCATTCTCGCTACCGGCGGCGCAAGCGGGTTATACCGGCACACCACCACCCCAGCACCCAGCAGCGGCGAAGGTATGATGATGGCGGCTGAGCTGGGAGCAACTCTTGCCAATCTTGAGTTTCAGCAGTTTCACCCTACCTGCCTATTCGACCCGGATGGCCCAGCCTTTCTGATTAGCGAGGCGGTGCGCGGTGAAGGCGGCCACCTGCTTAACGAAGCTGGCCATCGTTTTATGCCCGAGCTCGATCCACGTGCCGAGCTAGCGCCTAGAGATGTGGTGGCAAGAGCCATTGATGCACAGATTCAGCAAGGCACGCTGGGGCACGTCTGGCTAGATATACGCCATTTAGGTGAAGCCTCTATACGCCATCACTTCCCTACAATTTTGGCTCATTGCGCCTCGCGGGGAATGGATATTACGCGCCAACCGATCCCCGTTGTGCCCGCCGCCCATTATAGCTGTGGCGGCGTCGCTACCGACCACGCTGGCGCTACCAACGTTGCCAACCTTTATGCCATTGGCGAAACGGCCTATACCGGCCTCCACGGCGCAAACCGTATGGCTAGCAATTCGCTGCTTGAGTGTTTGGTTTATGCGCGTAGCTGCGCCCGGCATCTGCTCTCCTTGCCCTCGCCACCCAATGAGCCGCTGAATACAGGAGGTGATCATCAAGCACCTATCATTCAGCCCAGCATTAACGTGGAACTAGAGGCACTTAGAAAGCTCCGCTTTAAGATGCGCAGCGTCATGAGTCAATACGTATCGATAGTAAGAAGCGACCAAGGCCTTGCTGCCGCCAGTGAAGCACTGGCAGAAATCAAAAAAGAATTGGAAAAGCTAGATAAAGCGATGTCGCACCCAGAAAGTATGCGACTAAGGCAAGCCATTATGCTTGCTCAACTCACTGTGCTGGCCGCCTCTCAACGCCACGAGTCTCGGGGCTTGCATTACTCTATTGACTGGCCAGAACATCAGGCCACCTCCGGCCCTTCTCAACTGACACTAGATAGTTTGCGTTTAGCAGGGCTTCCGCACTAACGCCCTGCCAAACTATCGACCAGGCCGATGGAAACATCGGCGCAGGGCGCGCTGACTGTCGCCTGGGAGACTGTCTGGCCATAACCAGAGACGCTGTGATCCCATACGAAGCCCTACTAGCCAAGGCCCTAGATAGTCACAGCTAACTCCTAATGTCGGCCCCGCCTCTCCAGTGGCTAGCAACCAGCATCCCTCTATCTGGCTGCCGTTCTTGGTGAGCTGCAGCGCCCCACATGGCTGCGCACTATAGGAGCAATACACCAACGCCATCCCAATGCTTAGCGTTAATACCCCTAACCAATGGCCTATCGCCCAACCTGCTAGTATCGCCAGCCCCAGCATCAACGCCCCGTAAAGCCCGCCTGCCAGCTTAGAGCGTGCGATAAGCAGTGTTATCGGTGGTTTCAGCATGCTCAACGATCATTTGCACAAGATGGCGCAAGTCAGGGTCTTCAGGCCACTCACGATGCATCAGCCAAACGAACAAATCTTGATCCTCTTCTTCAATCAAACGCTGATACGTCAACTGCTCCTCTTCGCTCAGCGTGTCGAAGCGTTTTTCTAAAAAGGGAATTAACAGCAGATCCAGCTCCCACATACCGCGCCGGGAGTGCCAGTAAAGCCGCTTACGAAGCACAGCGGCGGGGGAAGTATCGTCGCTCAACGTCAGCCTCTCCGAGTAGATGAAAATGAAAAGCCAGTATACCGAAGCTGTGGGGTCGCGCCAGGGCCAAGCTTCGCCTATGCTGTTAATCAGCTTCGTACTAACTTGCCTAGTACCTTGTTTTATCTGAATTGTTTTATGCGGTTATGCGCAGTATGCTGATTTCGAAGTTATCGAGGTCGCATGTGCATTACGGCCTTTAAACGCAGGGAGCCAACCGATGACCAAGTCTGAACTAATCGAACAAATTGCGATGCGTCAACCGGAGCTATCCGCCAAGGATGTCGAAACAGCGGTGCGTATTATCCTAGATGATATGACCGATGCTCTCGCCACTGGAGGACGAGTAGAGATCCGTGGTTTTGGCAGCTTTTCGCTTCATTATCGCGAGCCGCGCACGGGGCGTAATCCTAAAACCGGCGACCCGGTAGATTTAGACGGCAAATACGTACCGCACTTTAAACCGGGCAAGGAGCTGCGCGAACAAGTCGATGCGAGCCGCGCTTTAGGTTACTAAAGCGAGTTAATAGCGCCATCCGACCTTCTGCGGGATGACGTCGCGCCCAGACTCAGACACAATAGCATCATCGTGAACGTCACTGACTAGGAAACTCTCATGCGTTGGATCAAAGGGCTGATTCTGGCCGTCATTTTATTGGTAGTGCTGCTGGTGGGCATTCTGTTTGCTGTGAACAACCAGCAAGCCATTGCCTTAAACCTAATTTGGGCTGAACTGCCTGCCGTATCACTCTCCGTATGGCTACTAGCCACCCTAGCGGTGGGCGTCATTGTTGGCATGCTGGCCATGCTGGGTGTTTATGTTCGCCTGAAAGCACGGCTTGCCCGCAGTGAGCGTCACAATAAACAGCAGCGCAAAGAGCTAGACCGGTTACGCACTCAGGGGTTGAAGGAACTGGCGTAAATGCATGATGCTGTGCTGCTAGGCGTACTCTTGGCAGCCATTGCCATCGGCTTTGGCCTAGGCATCCGTTACGCCTACCGCCGCCAGCAGCACTCCCCCGCCTCGCGTACTCCCGGCTTATCACGGGAATACTTCGTCGGGCTGAACTATCTGCTGAACGAGCAGCCCGACGAAGCGATTAACACCTTTATCCATGCATTGGATGTTAATAGCGACACCATTGATACTCATATTGCCCTTGGCAAGCTTTTCCGTGCCCGTGGTGAAACAGATAAAGCCGTTAGCATTCATCAAAACCTGCTAGCCCGCCCAGCACTCTCTACCACGACTAATGAAACCATTCAGCTTGAGCTCGCCCGCGACTTTATCGCCTTGGGTGTGCACGACCGAGCCCAGCGGCTACTGCGCAGCCTGCTAGAACACTCGGTGAACGAAGCGCTCCGTCTAGAAGCGAAGCGGCTGCTGATTGATTTACTTGAGCGAGAAAAAGAGTGGCAAGACGCGCTAGACGTCGTTCAACCGCTGATTAAGCAGCAACCCGCCATGCGCCGCCCTGCATCACACTGGCTCTGCGAACTTGCCCAACAGGAAATTGATCAATCTAGCCGCGCAATGGCGCGTAAGCACCTCAAAAAAGCGCTCCAGTTGGATGAGCGCTGTATTCGCGCCACCTTAATGCTGGCTGAATTAGAGATGGATAATGGTCACTATGCAAAAGCTATCGAGCGGCTTGATCATATACCCCAGCAGGATATCGCTCACGTACCGACCATGCTACCAGCACTCCAGCGCGCTTATACCCGCAATAACAACTTACCCGGTCTGGAAAGCCACCTGTATAAACTACTAGGCCAAGCGCCGTATACCAGCGTCATTGTGACGCTAGGGGAACTCGTTCATCAAAGAGATGGAGTAGACAGCGCTATCGAGCGAACCGGCGAGTGGCTGAGTGAAGCGCCCAGCCTAGGAGGGCTTGATTACCTAGTTGATCTCTACCTGGAAAGTGAACGGCTCGCTGGTAAAGCCACACCGGATACCCGACTCCTCTTACTAAAACACCATACCGATGCCCTGCTGAAGGGACGCCCCCGCCATCGCTGCCGCCGCTGTGGGTTTAGTAGCGACAGCCTGGCTTGGCAGTGCCCCAGCTGCCGCCGCTGGGGCACTATTAAACCAATTACCGGCGTCGAGGGCGAATAGCTATTGCCCACCTGCCAGCTCGGCCTCAATAGCCGCTAATGCTGCCATAGGGTCTTCTGCTTGCGTGACCGGACGACCTACCACTAGATGCGTGCTACCCGCCTGCATTGCGTCAGCAGGCGTCATGATGCGCTGTTGATCGTTCGCCGCCGCAAAGCTAGGACGAATACCGGGCGTTACTTTTAAGAATGCGCTGCCGCACTGCGCTTTGATCTGCGCCGCCTCCTGCGCCGAGCACACCACGCCGTCTAATCCGCTTTGCTGGGTCAGGGCTGCCAAGCGCATGACGTGCTCAGCAGGGCTTGCAGTAATGCCCACATCCGCCAAGTCTTCCGCCTGCATGCTAGTCAGCACCGTGACCGCAATTAAGTGCGTAGTAAGCTGATGGTCGGATAAGCGCTTTGCCGCTGCCTCCATCATTTTGCGCCCGCCAGAGGCGTGAACGTTTACCATCCAAACGCCCTGCTCTGCCGCCGCCTGAACAGCACTGGCCACGGTATTAGGAATATCGTGAAATTTAAGATCCAGGAACACATCGAAACCACGTCCATGGAGCGCTTCCAGTACGGCAGGGCCACTTCGCGTAAACAGCTCTTTACCGACTTTGAGACGGCACCGAGCAGGGTCAAGCTGGTCTGCCATGCACAGAGCTGCATCAAGCGAAGGGTAATCCAGGGCAATAATCAGTGGGGAATCGGTGGACACGCGCTTACTCCGTGTTCGTGAACGCTTAAAGGGAAATTGCGCCATTGACGCGATGGGTATTGATTAGTGTACCAGCCCCACAGAGCTTGCAGTGTAAGCGATTGGCCATTTCCCTGTAGCAAAAGGCTTACAAAAACCATCGTCGATGACTTACAGCATTCACTGTTCTAAAAAGCTAATTTCACTAAGGCGGCGAATAAAGCTTCACTCCTATCGCTGCGCTCATGGCCTTTCGTGCTGAGTACGCGACTGGCTCAATGGAAAAAAACAGAAGGATGTTAACGATGCAGACAACGTTTAAGCGTATCGCAGCCGCACTACTTATTAGCCTCAGCCTTGGCCTATCAGGAACAGCGCTGGCGCAAGCCATTGCGCCGATTAACGTCAACAGTGCCGATGAGGAACTGCTTGCTGAGCTGCCCGGTATTGGCCCAAGCCGCGCGACAGCGATTATTGAAGAGCGCGAAGCCAACGGTGCCTTTGAAAATGCCGATGATCTGACCCGCGTGAACGGCATTGGGCCAGCCACCGTTGACCGTATGCGTGATCAAATCAAATTTGAAGAGTAAATTTAAAAAGCAACCCACCACATGCCACCGCACGGTTACACATCGGCGGTGGCAGTGCTGACAAGCCGCTTAAATTGTATCGCCGGGCACTCGCACTCGCCCTTCCATTAACACTCGTGCACTGCGGCTCATTACCGCCTGATCAATCTGCCAGCGCCCGTCTACCAGGCTGGCTTTCGCCCCCACCCGAAGTGACCCTGAAGGATGGCCAAACGTCACCGCTTCACGCTCAATGCCACCGGCCGCTAAATTCACCAACGTACCCTGAATCGCCGCAGCAGCACCAATCGCCACCGCCGCTGTGCCCATCATGGCGTGGTGTAGCTTGCCCATCGAGAGCGCACGCACCACCAAGTCAATATCTTCAGCATTGACGGCTTTCCCACTCGATGCCATATAGCTAGCCGCGGGGGCCACAAAGGCCACTTTGGGAGTATGCTGACGGCTGGCAGCCTCCTCCACATGGCTAATCAGCCCCATGCGGACGGCCCCGTGGGCGCGAATCGTTTCAAACATCTCCAGCGCCTTGGCATCCCCGTTAATCGCCTCTTGCAGCTCACACCCGGTGTAGCCCAGCGCCTCAGCATTGACGAACACCGTTGGAATACCGGCATTAATCAACGTTGCTTTCAGCACACCAACACCCGGCACCTCTAGGTCATCGACCACGTTACCGGTGGGAAAAATAGCGCCCTCGCCATCAGCAGGGTCCATAAACGCGACGGGGATTTCTGCTGCTGGAAAGGTCACGCCATCCAACTCAAAATCACCGGTTTCTTGCACCTCACCATCAGTTATGGGCACTTGGGCAACAATGGTTTTCTGAATATTGACCTGCCAAATACGCACTTCTGCGATGCCGTTTTGCGGCACCTTCGCGGGGTCCACTAAGCCGTTGGCGATAGCGTAAGGCCCTACCGCCGCGGATAGATTGCCGCAGTTACCGCTCCAGTCCACGAAGGGCTTATCGATGGAGACTTGGCCGAAAAGGTAATCCACATCGTGATCGGGCGAGTCACTCTTCGAGAGAATCACCGTTTTGCTGGTGCTGGAGGTTGCACCGCCCATGCCATCAATCTGCTTTTCATAAGGGTCGGGGCTACCAATCACCCGCAGCAGCAGCTTATCCCGCGCCTCACCTGGCACCTGAGCGGCGGGGGGTAGATCGCTCAGGGTAAAAAACACACCCTTACTGGTACCGCCCCGCATATACGTAGCGGGAATACTGATTTGTGCCCTATGAGCCATGATTCACCTCTTAAAAAATAGCCTGGCAACCGCCAGGCTATTCGCTATCAATCACACCCTTACCATTGCGCTGAGACCACTAGGCAACGGAGGATTCCAAAAAGTCCTGGGCAAACCGCTGCAGCACGCCACCGGCTGAATAGATGGTCACTTCTTCAGCCGTATCCAATCGGCAAACCACCGGCACGCGCTCGGTGCTGCCACTGGTGCGGTGAATGACCAGCGTTAACGTGGCGCGCGGATCGGGCGTGCCTTCCACATCGAAGACTTCCGTGCCGTCCAGCTCAAGGGTTTTACGGGTAGTGCCCTCTTCAAACTGCAGGGGCATGACGCCCATACCAATCAAGTTCGTGCGGTGGATGCGCTCGAAGCCTTCGGCAACGATCGCCTCTACCCCCGCGAGTGCGACGCCCTTAGCCGCCCAGTCACGGGACGAGCCTTGGCCATAATCCGCACCGGCGATAATGATCAGCGGCTGCTTACGGGCCATGTAGGTCTCGATGGCTTCCCACATGCGGGTCACTTTACCCTCCGGCTCAATACGCGCCAGCGACCCCTGCAGCACCTTGCCCTGCTCGTCGTGGACCATTTCGTTGAACAGTTTCGGGTTCGCCAACGTTGCCCGCTGGGCGGTCAGGTGATCGCCGCGGTGGGTAGCGTAGGAGTTAAAGTCCTCCTCCGGCAGGCCCATTTTGTGCAGGTACTCCCCCGCTGCGCTATCGAGCATGATGGCATTGGAGGGCGAGAGGTGGTCGGTGGTGATGTTGTCCGGCAGAATCGCCAGCGGGCGCATGCCCTTCAGCCCACGCTCTTTCGCCATGTTGCCTTCCCAATAGGGCGGGCGGCGAATGTAGGTGCTCTGGGGCCGCCATTCGTAGAGCGGGCTTACCTGCGTGCGCGCACTCTTATCCAGATCAAACATCGGGATATAAGTTTGGCGGAACTGCTCGGGCTTCACCGACGACTTCACGATGGCATCGATTTCGCTATCGTCGGGCCAGATATCCTTAAGCGTGACCGGATTGCCCTGCTGGTCATACCCCAGCACATCTTTTTCAATATCAAAGCGAATGGTGCCCGCAATGGCATACGCCACGACCAACGGCGGTGAGGCCAAAAATGCCTGCTTGGCGTAGGGGTGAATACGCCCATCGAAGTTACGGTTGCCGGACAGCACCGCCGTGGCGTACAGGTCGCGGTCAATGATTTCCTGCTGAATGTGCGGCTCCAGCGCACCAGACATCCCGTTACAGGTGGTACAGGCGTAGGCCACCACACCAAAGCCGAGGTTTTCCAACTCATCCATCAAGTGCGCTTCTTCTAAGTACATCTTGACGGTTTTGGAGCCAGGGGCCAGCGACGACTTCACCCACGGTTTGCGGGTCAGCCCTAACCGGTTGGCGTTGCGGGCAATCAACCCCGCCGCCACCATATTGCGTGGGTTAGACGTGTTGGTGCAACTGGTGATGGCGGCAATAATCACCGCACCATCCGGCATTCTGCCTGCCTGCTCATCGGCCCGGGCTTTATCCAAGTCGATGGCGATACCCCGCTTTGCCAGCTCGGAAGTAGGCAGGTGGGCATGAGGGTTAGAAGGGCCAGCCAACGTGCGCGCCACGCTTGAGAGATCAAAGGTCAGCACCCGCTCATACTCGGCGGTTTTCAAACTCTCCGCCCACAGGCCGGTATGCTTAGCGTAAGCTTCCACCAGCGCGACCTGCTCATCTTCCCGCCCGGTAAGCTTGAGATACTCAATGGTTTGGTTATCGATGTAGAACATCGCCGCCGTAGCACCATACTCCGGTGTCATATTGGAAATCGTGGCGCGGTCGCCCACGGTCAGCGCGTCAGCCCCCTCGCCGTAGAACTCTAAGTAAGTGCCCACTACCCGCTCTTTACGCAGAAATTCGGTAATCGCCAGCACCATGTCGGTGCCGGTAATGCCCGGCTGTAGTTTGCCGGTAAGCTCGACCCCGACAATATCCGGCAGGCGCATCATGGAGGCGCGACCAAGCATGACGCTCTCTGCCTCTAAACCACCCACCCCCACAGAGATTACCCCGAGCGCATCTACCATGGGCGTATGGCTGTCGGTACCCACACATGTATCTGGATAGGCAATACGCACGCCCTGCTCATCAGGGCGGCACTGCACCACTGGCGACATCTTCTCCAGGTTGATCTGGTGCATGATGCCGTTGCCGGGAGGAATCACGTCGACGTTTTCAAACGCCAGCTTGGTCCAGTTAATAAAGTGGAAGCGGTCATCGTTACGACGATCTTCCACTTGGCGGTTTTTCTCGAAAGCGTCCTTCTCAAAGCCCGCATGTTCGACGGCCAACGAGTGATCGACGATCAACTGAGTGGGCACGACCGGGTTGACCTTGGCCGGGTCACCGCCTTTGTCAGCAATAGCATCACGCAGGCCGGCTAAATCTACCAGCGCGGTCTGGCCAAGAATGTCGTGACATACCACCCGTGCCGGGTACCAGGGAAAATCTAAATCCTGCTTGCGCTCAATGAGCTGTTTTAGAGCATCGGTGAGCAGCTCAGGGTCACAGCGACGTACCAGCTGTTCGGCCAATACTCGCGAAGTGTAGGGCAGTTTGGCATAGGCGCCGTGCTGGATATCCTCGACCGCTTGGCGTGCATCGAAGAACTCTACCGGCTCGCCCTCTACCAGAACGCCCGGTAGCGGCTTGCGATAATTCGTGTTCATAACGCCTCTCACTTAGTCACCGCGCAACCGATTAGTCACGCGCTTCGATGGGTACCCATTCGCTCTTCTCAGGACCGATATAATCGGCGCTGGGGCGAATAATGCGGTTGTTGGCACGCTGCTCAAACACATGTGCAGCCCAGCCCGTCAGCCGAGACATCACAAAAATCGGCGTAAACAGCTTGGTCGGAATATCCATAAAGTGGTAGGCGCTGGCATGGAAGAAGTCTGCGTTGCAGAACAGCTTCTTCTCCCGCCACATTACCTCTTCACAGCGTACCGACACCGGATAGAGCACCGTGTCGCCTACATCTTCAGCTAATTTTTTGGACCACTCTTTGATAATAGCGTTGCGCGGGTCCGACTCACGATAGATGGCGTGACCAAAGCCCATAATCTTCTCTTTACGCTCCAGCATGCCCAGCATTTCCCGCTCTGCTTCCTCTGGCGATGCCCAGTTCTCAATCATCGCCATGGCAGCTTCGTTGGCACCGCCATGCAAAGGGCCGCGCAGTGAGCCAATCGCGCCGGTGATACAAGAGTGCATATCGGAAAGCGTAGAAGCGCATACCCGAGCGGTGAAAGTTGAAGCATTGAACTCGTGCTCGGCATAGAGAATCAGCGAGACGTTCATCACGTGAGCATGAAGCTCGGAGGCTGGCTCGCCGCGCAGCATATGTAGGAAGTGGCCACCTACCGAGGCATCATCAGTTTCGGTATCAATACGCACGCCGTCATGGCTGAAGCGATACCAGTAGCAAATAATCGAGGGCAGCACCGCTAGCAGGCGATCCGCCACGTCCTGCTGCTCGTCAAAGCTCTCTTCGGTTTCCAGGTTGCCCAACATGGAGGCCCCAGTACGCATCACGTCCATCGGGTGAGCGTCTTTAGGAATCTGCTCCAGCACGGTTTTCAGCGCATCAGGCAGGCCACGCAGGCCTTTTAGCTTAGTAATGTAGTGGTCAAGCTCCGCTTGGTTGGGCAGCTTGCCTTTCAACAGCAGGTAAGCGACTTCTTCAAATTTGGCTTTTTCGGCCAGCTCTTTGATATCGAAACCACGATAGGTCAGACCGGAACCGGTTTTACCCACGGTACATAGAGCCGTCACGCCTGCGCTCTGCCCCCGAAGTCCTGCGCCTGCTAGCGGTTTATCAGCCATGTTATCTCTCCTGACGTACTTATTAATTTTATAAGTGTTGTTAGTAAATTAGCGCTGTTAGCTAAAGAGCTCGCTTTCGTTAAGCGTCTTTTTGCTCGGCAAACAGCGCGTCAAGCTTTTGCTCAAAGTCGTGGTAATTCAAAAAGTCGTACAGTTCATCGCGGGTCTGCATGGTGTCGACCACCTCACGTTGATGACCGTTATCTAGGATGCTCTGGTACACCTTCAACGCGGCGGCATTCATGGCCCGGAACGCCGAGAGCGGGTAGAGCACCATACGACAGCCAACCTCGCCCAGCTCCTGCTGACTAAACAACGGCGTCGCGCCGAACTCGGTAATGTTGGCCAAAATGGGAGCATTTACTCGCTGGCAGAACGCCTTATAGTCATCCAGCGTATGTACCGCTTCGGCAAAGATAGCGTCGGCACCTGCTTCCACGCAGGCGTTCGCCCGCTCGATGGCCGCATCCAGCCCCTCTTTTTGGAACGCATCGGTGCGGGCAACCAGGTAAAAATCCGGGTCTAGCTTGGCATCGGCGGCGGCTTTGATGCGGTCTACCATTTCCTGCTGGGACACAATGGCTTTGTTCGGCCGGTGGCCGCAGCGCTTTTGCGCTACTTGGTCTTCCAAGTGAACAGCCGCCACGCCTGCCCGCTGCATCTCTTTCACAGTGCGGGCAATATTAAACGCACCGCCCCACCCTGTATCGATATCCACCAGCAGCGGCAACTCAGTGGCGCCACAGATGCGGTGTGCATCTTCCACCACGTCATTCATGGTGGTCATACCTAGATCCGGCAGGCCAAACGATGCATTCGCCACACCACCACCCGAAAGATAAATGGCTTGATGGCTTACACGCTCAGCCATCATGGCCGTATAGGCGTTGATGGTGCCTAAAATCGGCAGCGGGCGATTGGCTTCAAGCGCGGCACGAAAGCGTGCCCCAGGGGTAAGCTTGGATGATGGTGTGGTAGACATGGGCGTTAGCTCCTTTAGTCGGCAGATGTTGTTGATTGTTGTTCGAGAATGGCGGCATAGCGGTCAGCGACATTGGCACGAGAAGCGCTGACATGGCGGCGCATCAATAGCTCGGCAAGTTCAGCGTCACCGGCTTCAATAGCGTCCACAATACGGTGGTGCTCTACAAATGCCCGCTGGGGGCGCGTACCGCTGGCGCTAAACTGGGTACGATAGAGGCGCACTAGGTAGTAAAGGTCATCGCAAAGCAGGTTCATCAGCATCTTGTTGTGGCTGCCTTGAACAATGCAATAATGGAAATCCAGGTCGCCTTCACGCTGGTAATAGGCTTCACCGCGCTTTAAGTCGCCCTGGCTTTCATGCACCGCCAGTACATCGCGTAAGCCCTGAATCTCCTCAGGTGACATATGCTCGGCGGCCAAGCGGGCAGCCATGCTCTCTAAGGCTTCGCGTACGTCGAAGAGCTCTAGCAGCTCTTTCATGGAGAGTTTGACCACCCGCGCGCCTACGTGGGGCACGCGTTCAATCAAGCGGTGAGCTTCCAGACGTCGCATGGCTTCACGCAGCGGCCCACGGGAGATACCGTAGGTTTTGGATAGCCCTGGCTCGGTAATTTTACTGCCTGGCGCTAGCTCGCCGCGCACAATGGCGCTTTGCAGCTGATGAAACACGCGCTCTGCGAGCGTACGCACCTCAGGTGACACGGGCTCTTGAAGAGTTTCATCGGAAGGCGAGGAGGTTGTAGCAAGTAACGTCATGGCTAATTGTCGACAATTAAGGAATAGAGGAACTTTAGCCCTCTCTATTTCCCTCGTCAACCATGCAAAATAGGCGTTTTTATACGTCTTTCGTTGCAAGCGGGTATGGACCCGGGAAACAACTGTCAACAATCAAATAAATTAGGATAGCTCGCACCTCAAGCGTGAGAAAGTCGTCGATGGCTTCTGCTGGTGCGATGGTGGTACGACCTCTAAAATATGGCGCCCTCACTGGCCTGGCGTTTGCTTCATGACAACGGCGTTGACGATTACAGCCCTGCCCTACTCTTCCGACCCTTTGGCACTGTTTGCCAAACTCAGGCAACGCCCCGGTGCGGTGTTGCTCGATAGCGGCCGTCCGAAGGCCACCACCGGGCGTTACGACATCCTTAGCAGTGACCCCCTCGCTACGCTAAAAATATCACCAGATGGCCACACAGCGTTTGAGTCTGACACGCTGACACTCCCCCCATCGTTGATGGGCAACAGCCATGCACAGCAGCAGTGGCTTTTAGAGCAGCTACCCACAGCCAACCTCAAGAGCGAGCTCCCCTTTTTAGGTGGCCTGATGGGTTACTGGAGCTATGACCTTGGCCGCAACC
The DNA here is from genome assembly GCF_024158645.1 of Halomonas sp. 707B3. NCBI lineage: Bacteria > Pseudomonadati > Pseudomonadota > Gammaproteobacteria > Oceanospirillales > Halomonadaceae > Halomonas > Halomonas sp. 707B3. The sequence continues at coordinate 42,246 of NZ_JAMZBE010000002.1, read as the reverse complement.
ATGCTGACATACCCAGCCAGCACCCGCCCGTCACCCAGTTACCTTTAGCGCGTTTAGGGCTGTTTGATTGGTGTATCACATTTGACCACGTCACCGAACAAGCGTGGCTGGTAGGCAGCGAACAGCGGCGCAGGCAGGTAATGGAGTGGTTAAGCGAACCAGCAACACCTAGCCACGCCTTTCGGCTCACACAGCCGTTTATAGCCGAACTTAGCCAGGCAGAATATACCGAGCGTTTTGCGGCGGTACAGCGCTATATCCTTGCGGGGGACTGCTACCAAATCAATTTGGCCCAGCGCTTTTCGGCCCGCTATCAAGGAGACGAGTGGCAGGCATACCTTAAACTGCGTGAAGCGACGCCTACGCCCTTTTCAGGCTTTATGGCATGGGGTAGCCAAGCTGTTTTATCACTCTCTCCTGAGCGCTTTATCCAGTGCCGTGACGGCTTGGTGGAAACCCGCCCGATAAAAGGCACCCGCCCACGAGGAAGAACCCCAGAAGAGGATCGTGCCCTGTCGGACGAACTGCTCAGCAGCACTAAAGATCGCGCGGAGAACGTGATGATTGTGGACTTGCTGCGCAATGACCTAGGGCGCGTATGCACACCTGGCTCTATTCGCGTGCCGCAGCTGTGCCAGCTTGAGAGCTATCCCAACGTGCACCACTTAGTCAGCGTGGTACAGGGCCAACTTGCTGCCCAGCACTCACCGCTTTCGCTGCTCACCGCCGCGTTTCCTGGCGGCTCGATTACCGGCGCGCCAAAAATACGGGCGATGCAGATTATTGATGAGTTGGAACCCTGCCAGCGCAGCGTTTACTGCGGCAGCCTGGGTTATATCGATGTTCGCGGCAGCATGGATACCTCCATTGCCATCCGTACCATGGTGGCAGATGCAGGCACACTGCACGTATGGGGTGGCGGCGGGCTGGTGGCGGATTCAAAAGCAGATGAAGAGTACACCGAAACGCTGGATAAGATCCGCCACTTAATAGGCGCTTTGGAATAAGCGATTAACGCTCTTACATCAAAAAGAAATATAAAAGCCTAACCAAACGGTATTGGGGAGAAGCCCCCCGCCTTTGGTAGCCTAGGGGCATTGCACGCTTTTTCACTTAGGAGGCCGCATGTCCTCAACGCTTGAACAGATTAATCGCGACTTTGCCAACAACCCTCAAGAACTGATTGAGTGGGCGTTCAGCCAGGGCGAACGCCCTATCTGCACCACCAACTTCCGCCCCTTCGAAGCGGTCATTCTGCATATGGTGACGCAAGTACGCCCTGATATCCCCATTGTCTGGATGGATAGCGGTTACAACACCGAGGCGACTTACCAGTTCGCCGATGCGCTGATCCAGCGCCTCAACTTAAACATTGTCAGCTTTTTGCCAAAGCGTACTCGCGCCCACCGCGAAGCGCTGGAAGGCCCCATGCCCGGCATTGATGACCCGCGCCATGATGCCTTTACTCAAGAAGTGAAGCTTGAACCATTTGAGCGCGCACTACGCGAGATGCAACCCGATGTATGGTTTACCGCGCTACGTGCCGAAGACACGCCCGAACGGGCTAAAATGCAGGTGGTTAGCCGCAATAGCGACGGCTTACTAAAAGTCGCCCCACTGCTGCAGTGGACCGCTAAAGATATGTACTACTACTTAGAGGCCCACGACCTACCCAACAACTTCGACTACTTCGACCCCACCAAGGTAGAAGAGAAACGCGAATGCGGGCTGCACCTTCAGCACTAAGCTACCAATAAAGCCACCAATACCCAGCACGACGCCCAGGCTCCCCGCCTGGGCTTAAAATGAAATAGTACTTAATACTCAGGCAGTTCTACACCCTCAAACAGCGCTTGCTCAAAGCGCGGGCCGGCCATGAGTGCTTCGTCCACCCGGTCACGGGTTAAGTGAGGCGCAAAGCGAGCCAGGAAGTCGTACATGTAGCCGCGCATAAAGGTGCCACGCCGAATGCCGATTTTAGTGGTGGAGCTGGCAAATAAATGGCTGGCATCCAGAGCCACTAGGTCACTATCTAGCACTGGATCTACGGCCATGTGAGCGACAATGCCAACGCCCATACCTAGGCGAACGTAAGTCTTGATCACATCGGCATCGGCAGCGGTTAGTACCACATTGGGTGTTAAGCCCTTCGCTTTGAATGCATCGTCTAACTGTGAACGCCCGGTAAACCCGAACACGTAAGTCACCAGCGGATGCTCGGCTAGGGCCTCAAGCGTTAGCTGGCCATCCAGCATTGCCAGTGGGTGCTCTTTGGGCACCAGTACGCAACGGTTCCAGCGGTAGCACGGCAGCAGCACTAAATCGGTAAATAGCTCTAATGATTCCGTCGCAATAGCAAAATCTGCCAGCCCTTCGCTCACCATCTGGGCAATCTGCTTAGGCGTGCCTTGCTGCATATGCAGCGCCACTTCGGGGTATTTCAGAGTAAATTCACTGATAATCGGCGGCAGCGCATAGCGAGCTTGAGTATGGGTCGTGGCAATCGCCAGGCTCCCGCGGCGCTCGTCGCTATGCTCTTGCGCAACCTGCTTGATATTTTCGGTCAGCTTAAGTACCTGGCCTGCTAGCTCGATAATCGACTGCCCAGCAGGGGTGACGCGGGTTAAATGTTTGCCACTGCGAGCAAAGATTTCAACGCCTAGCTCATCCTCCAGCAAACGAATCTGCTTTGAGATACCCGGTTGAGAGGTAAACAAACTCTGCGCCGTTGCCGAGACGTTCAGGTTGTGTCGATTGACTTCCCAGATATAGCGAAGTTGCTGTAGCTTCATATCCTCACCCTATAATCTATGCAGGAAGCACGTAAAAGCGCATCCTCACGCTGCCACTGTGTGCTTAGCCAAGCGCGCGGTTTCATGGCTCAATGAGCACATTTTTGAATAAAAAAACGTCTTGTAATTCACTTATAGTATAAAAAATAGAGGCTATGAACATCTATTAATTTTTTCTATTTAAGGACAAATCGCATCAGGAATTTGCCAGCACCCTTCGCGCCCGCTAACATCTGGCAACTTGGCGCGGTGAAAATGCGCTAATATTTCGCGTAATGACCGTTGCTCCATTTGAGGCAACGAAACAGTAAGAGCAACGCAAACGGGAGAAGCAAATGGCTAATAATGTTGATGTCACCAACGCCAATTTTGAGCAAGAAGTCCTCAACGCCGAACAGCCTGTCCTGCTGAAATTCTGGGCCCCCTGGTGCGGCCCGTGTAAAGTCATGGCACCTGTTGTTGATGAAGTAGCAGCAGAGCGCGGCGACAAACTGAAAGTTGTCAGTGTGAACGTTGACGATGCACCTGAAATTGCCGCCGAACAGGGCGTGCGCGGTGTACCCACCGTCATGCTGTTTAAATCCGGCACCAAAGTCGCTTCACTGGTTGGCGCGCAATCTAAGTCGCAGTTGACCCAGTTTATCGACCAAAACGCCTAAGCTGGTAACGTTACCGCTGGCACTGCCAGCGGTATCTCTCTTCTTATTGGCATTGCCTGCCTAAGCGTCGCTTTTTTCTCGCTTCGCCCACTCTCCCCGCTTCCAAGGCGGCCGACGTGCGTCTCCAGGGCGTCTCATCTGCACATTACGCTGCTTACCCGGCCCTAATAGATGGGCTATCCAGCGCGTTTGAGGGTGGCTATCCAAAGCAATCTTTAGCGTCATCGTTAGCACCACCGACAGCAGCATGCCCGCCGCGCCAAAGATCCACCCCCACACCACCAGTGAAAGAAACGCCACAAAGGTGGATAACCCCAGCGCCTGCCCCATCACTCTAGGCTCAATCAAATTGCCCAAAATAAAGTTGATGACCAAGTACGCCGATGCCAACAGCAACGCCTGCAGCACACCGCCATCCTGAGAAACCAACAGCAGCAGTACCGGCGGAATCGCGGCCAACGCCGAGCCAATATTAGGAATAAAGTTAAGCGCAAATGCCAATACGCCCCACAGCAGCGGAAACTCAACGCCCACCAGCAGGCACGAGAGCCAGACCAACACACCGGTTGCCAAACTAATCACGGTTTTAACCGCCAAGTAGCGTTTTAGCGTTAGGCTAAATTCACTAAACCGTTTCAAGCTCGGTGCCGGATTTTCAAGCGCCCGGGACACCTTATCGCGAAAATTCAGCGTCTCGAACAGCATGAAAATCACCAGCAGCGCGACGATACTGCCCTGCATAAACAGCGAGCCAATCTCACCCAGCAGTGTGGCCACCCAGGAGCCGTCCTCCTCCATGGCAAACATCGAACTGAGCTGGTCAGGGTCGATAGCCAACCCACGAGAAGCCAGCGCATTGAGCAAGTCCCAGTAGTGCTCGTAAAGCCTGGATTCAATATCAGGTAGCGCTTCAACAAAGGTACTAAAGCTATTGACCACCAACAGGCCAATCAGCGATATAAAACCCACCAACACCAGTAGCGTAATCAACGCCGACATCCGCCGACTCAAACCGCAGCGATGCAGCCACTGCACGGGTGAGGTGCACACCACGGCAATAAACACCGCCAGCAGTAGCGGCACCAACAGGTCCGCGCCCACTTTCATTCCCGCAATAATCACTACCAACGCGGCAAGCGCTAGTGTGGCATTGAGCGGGATACTTCGATAATCCTCATCCGACAACTTCGACATAGCCCTTTCCTTAGCGTGTTATCCATACATAATGGCTGCTTGCCTGTTATTGCACAAACCATGCAAACATTAAGCAACTGTTTTCCGTCTACTCTTTGCCAGTGAACTTTATGGCAACCTTTCCTTCCAAGCAGCGATACACAATATTAGTTAGCCTACTCTACTCATTGGCTCTCTTAGCAAGGAAGTGACCTATGAATACAGCAACGCAACACTTTAAACGCCTCCGCTACGGCATCGTGGGCAGCGCTTTGTTTGCCCTATTGGCTGCCCCTATGGCTTACGCCGCGCCGCCTGCTCCGCCAAGCCTTCACGTTCAGGCGCAGTCATGGGTGGAAGTTGAACCCGATAAAGCCACGCTCTCTGCGCGTTTGTGGGAAAACACCCCAGCGGTTTCAACCTTAGAAGACACCGATAGCGAAGCCCTGGGCAGCGCCCGCGAGCGGCTTGAGCAGCGTGCCAGCGAGTTGATTGCCGCCATGGAAGAGATTGGCATTGAGCAACGCGCCATCAATGCAGGCTCCCTGAACGTGTATCCTGAGCATGTCGCAGGCCCGCGCAACGACAACGGCGAACAAGAGACGCTGATGCGCACCCGCTTAGAACGTCCCTTCAGCGTTGAGCTAACTAATATAGACCAATTAGGCGATGTGCTGGACGCTTTGATTGGCGCTGGTGTAAATGCGTTAGATGGTGTGCAGTTTGACCTGCAGGATCGCGACGCCGCCACCGACGAAGCATTGACAAAAGCGTTAGAAAAAGCCCGCCATAAAGCCGACCTTATGGCGAGCACGCTAGATGTCACGCTTGGCCCTGTTCAACGCATTGAAGAGACCCAAGCGCCGGTTTTTCAACCCCGCATGATGGCCATGCGTGCTGAAAGCGACGCCATGAGCAGCGGCTCAGCCAGCGACTACCGCCCCGGCACCATTCGTATTGATGCCGGGGTAAGCGTTGAGTGGGCGCTTAGAGGGCAAGACGCTCGAGGCCGCCCAGGTAGGGTTGCAGGGGAGCTGGAACAGTAATCGACCCATCCGCCTGCTGGTGGTTTTCAAGCACCGCCAGTAGGCAGCGCCCTACCGCAAGGCCCGAGCCATTCAACGTATGCAGCAACTGCGGCTTTTTAGCATCCGGATGGCGGTAACGGGCCTGCATCCGACGCGCCTGGAAATCTTCGCAGTTAGACACGGAAGAGATTTCCCGGTAAGTGTTTTGGCTTGGCAGCCACACTTCCAAATCGTAGGTTTTCGCCGCGCCAAAGCCCATGTCGCCCGTACACAGCGTCACCACCCGATACGGCAACTCAAGCGCCTGCAGAATGGCTTCTGCGTGGCCGCGCATCTCTTCCAGCGCTTCGTAGCTCTTCTCCGGCTCCACAATTTGCACCATCTCGACTTTATCGAACTGGTGTTGACGAATCATGCCACGGGTATCGCGCCCATGGGAGCCCGCTTCCGAGCGGAAACACGGCGTGTGGGCGGTCAGCTTCATCGGCAGCGCCGCTAATTCTACAATCTCATCGCGCACAAAATTCGTCAGCGGGACTTCCGACGTGGGAATCAGGTGGTACTCCCGCTCATCGTTCAGCTTGAACAGATCCTCGCCGAACTTGGGCAGCTGGCCCGTACCCATCAGCGAATCCCGATTCACCATATAAGGCACATAGCACTCTTCATAGCCGTGCTGCTGGGTTTGCGTATCCAGCATAAACTGCGCCAGCGCGCGATGCAGGCGAGCGATGGGCCCGCGCATCACTGCAAAGCGCGCGCCGGTTAGCTTGGCCGCCAGTTCAAAATCGAGATAGCCGGACTTCTTACCCAAATCCACATGGTCCAGCACCTCAAAGTCGAACTCACGCGGCGTGCCCCAGCGGTGCAGCTCCACGTTATCATCTTCGCTCTTGCCTTCCGGCACGCTCTCATGGGGCAGGTTGGGAATACCGCTAATTGCGTCATCCCACTCGGCCTGAACTTCCGCCAGCTCGCGCTTGGCAGCATCCAAACGGTCACCTAAGTCGCTCACCTCATCCAGCAGCGGTTGGATATCTTCGCCATTGGCCTTGGCCTTACCAATCGATTTGGAGCGCGTATTCCGCTCGTTCTGCAACTGCTCGGTCTGGGTTTGCAACTCACGACGGCGCGACTCTAGCGCCTGCAATGCCGCTTTATCGAGTTCGAAGCCCCGGCGGGCCAGTTGTTGCGCAGTTGCATCAAGATCGCCGCGCAGCAGTTTCGGATCGAGCATGAGTTATCCCTTGGCCAGAATTCAGTGAAACACGGCTCTCAAAGGCCGTGACAAAGGGGCCTATTGTAGGCAAAAGCGCGAGTTGGGGCTATGGCAGCGCGCCACCATGCTGAACTTAGTCGTTGGCGGGTATACACCATGACCCTTGCGCATGTCCCTCCCCCCTTATTAGCCAAAAGTGATAGAGTGCCCGCCGCTTTAAAGCAAGAACCACTAACAACGGGTTATAGAAAAGGAGAAAGTTTATGCAGGAGACCGCAACGCAAGGAAAATTTGGTTGGTGGCGACGTATCGCTCTATGGCAGAAAATCCTGGCTGGTTTGGCGCTCGGGGTGCTGGCAGGCGCACTGCTCGGCGAAACAGCGAGTGTATTTAAGCCACTAGGCGACATCTTCATTAATGCCATTATGATGCTGATTGTGCCGCTGGTCTTTTCGACGCTGGTGGTGGGTATTACCTCCATGCGCGATCCACAGAAGATGGGCCGTATTGGGGCTCGCACCATTATCCTTTACTTAGTGACCACCGCCTTTGCCATCAGCATTGGCCTTGTGCTCTCTACCCTGCTGCAGCCTGGGGTGGGTGTCGGGCTAAGTTTCGACTCTGAAGTCTCGGCTAACGAAGCACCGTCGCTGATGTCGATTCTCATTAATCTCGTGCCGCGCAACCCGATTGATGCCCTGGCTAATGGCAACATTATGCAGATCATTGTGTTTGCCATTGGCTTGGGCATCTCGCTAACGCTTATCGGTGAAAAAGGCGAGCCGGTGATGAAGGTCTTCGATAGCTTCGCGGAAGCCATGTATAAACTCACTGGCCTCGTGATGGCGTTTGCGCCATTCGGGGTGTTTGGTTTGATTGCCCATGTATCGGGTCAGTATGGCTTAGAAATTTTGCTCCCACTCGCCAAACTGATCGGTGTGGTCTATCTCGCCAGCATTTTGCATGTACTCGTTATCTACTCTGGCTTTATTTCTCTGATGGGTCGTTTGAACCCGGTGCGCTACTTAAAAGGCAGCCTGGATGCCATCGTGGTGGCGTTTTCTTCTGCTTCCTCAGCAGGCACCCTGCCCGTCTCAATTCGCTGCGCACAGAAAAACCTGGGCGTATCGGAAGGGGTGTCCGGCTTTGTACTGCCCGTAGGCGCCACCATCAATATGGATGGCACCGCACTGTATCAAGGCGTGGTGGTGCTGTTTATTGCTCAGATGACCGGCACTGATTTGAGCATGATGGATTACGGCATGATCGTAGCCACCGGCACGCTGGCCTCGATTGGTACCGCAGGCGTTCCTGGTGCAGGCCTGATTATGCTCTCCATCGTGATGGCACAAATTGGCCTACCCCTTGAAGCTATTGCCGTGGTTGCGGGTATTGACCGCATTCTGGATATGGCGCGTACCAGTGTTAACGTCGCAGGAGATCTTATGGTCACCACGCTGGTAGGTAAAAGCGAAGGCGAACTCAACGAAAAAATCTACAACACCAGCCGCTCTTAATAATCGATTAGGCTATCCCTCGCGCCCGCTGCCCTTGCTAGCGGGCGCTTTTTTATACCGAACTACAAGCTGCTAGGATGTCACCTTGACCACTGAACTAAGCGAGCCGATATGTCTTCTGCCTTTGAACACACCCTTGCCGCTATTGATGCGCTTCATGCTCAAGACCCCCGGCCAACCACTCTCGCAGATGGCACTTCTCAGCCACAAGAGCTTATCTATGCCCAGCGCATGAGCCGATGGTTAGAACAATTGCAGGATGCCCCTAACGAGCTGTTAAGCATAGCCGTGCGCGCCCAGCATCTGCAGCGCTGGCAACTGCCGCGAAGCGATTACCCAGAAGGCCGCATTGGCTACTTAACTTGGCGGCGGGACCAAAGTGCCCAGGCAGGTGATACCACGGCGGCACTCATGGAAGAGGCGGGCTATTCCCAAGAGGAGGCCAAACGCGTCGCCAGCATGATTCGCAAGCAAGGCCTGGGGCGCGATAGCGATGTGCAAGCCCTGGAAGACTGCGCCTGCCTAGTGTTCTTAGAAAACTACTTCGCCGATTTCTCACGCAAGGTGGAGCACGACCACATGGTGCGCATTGTGCAAAAGACCTGGGGCAAGATGTCGCCGCAGGCGCATGCGCTAGCCCTGACGCTGCCCATGAACGACGCCTGTGCAACGCTCGTCAAAGAGGCGTTAGACAGCCACTGAGATGCCCCATCAAGATGCACCGCCGCAGTAGCTGCGGTAAAGTAGCGCTATCCCCTACCCGCTTCCAGCAGTGACGGCTTAACCCCCTATGATTGCATCCCTGGATTCTCGCACGGCCCCTTTTGAACGCCTGAACAGCCGCTATGTACGTTTTCTCGACGTCCTCCGCGCCCGCGGGTTCGAAGGTGAAATAGCGCCGGATTATGCCAACCGCACCGTGCTGGCGACGGATAACTCGATTTACCAGCGCCTTCCCCAGGCGGCGGTGTTTCCCAAACACGCCGAAGACTTAGAGCGCCTTGCCAAGCTCGCCTCCGAGCTGCCCCACCGGGATATCGTCCTGACCCCGCGGGGCGGCGGCACCGGCACCAACGGCCAGTCGCTGACCGATGGCATCGTGGTGGATGTCTCCCGCCATATGAACCAAATCAAAGAGATTGACGTGGAAGCCCGCCGTGTGCGGGTACAGGCAGGCGTGGTCAAAGATCAGCTCAACGCCGCGCTGAAGCCCCACGGGCTGTTTTTCGCCCCCGAACTCTCCACCTCTAACCGCGCCACCATTGGCGGCATGATCTCCACCGACGCTAGTGGCCAAGGTAGCTGCCAGTACGGCAAAACCCGCCACCACGTGTTAGAGCTGGATACGATTCTGCTCGGCGGGCAGCATTTACACAGCCGCCCACTCAACGCGGAAGAGGAGCAGCAGGCGTTAGCGCAAGCAGGCGTGCTGGGTAAAGTACACCAAACCGCCGCTGCGATTATCGATCAGCAGCGCGAATTGATTGAGGCGACGTTCCCGCCGCTCAACCGCTGCCTGACCGGCTACGACCTGGCGCATCTACGCGAAGAGGGCCAGCTCAACCTGAATAGCCTGCTGTGCGGTTCAGAAGGCTCTCTGGGCTTTTTGAGCGAAGCCGTGCTCAACGTCTTGCCGATTCCCAAGCACTCTACGCTAGTGAATGTTCGCTACCCGAGCTTTATGGATGCCTTGCGGGATGCCAAGGCGCTGATGACCGCCAGCGCATCGCCCACCTCCATTGAAACCATCGACGACACCGTGCTGCAACTGGCGATGGACGACTTCGTTTGGGACAGCGTGGCGGAATTTTTCCCGGCGGGCAGCACGCCCATTCAGGGCATCAACCTGATCGAGTTCAACGACGATGACCCCGAACAGCTCGCAGCGCGTGTAACGGCGTTTACCCAGCACCTGAGCCAGGATGCCACCGTAGAGCGATTGGGCTACACCCTGGCGGAAGGCCGCCCGCAGATCCAGAAAGTCTACGCTATGCGCAAACGCTCGGTAGGTCTGCTGGGTAACGTTCAGGGGGAGAAGCGTCCGCTGCCGTTCGTGGAAGACACCGCCGTTCCGCCGGAACACTTGGCCGACTTCATTACCGAGTTCCGCGCCGCGCTGGATGCACGCAAGCTCTCCTACGGCATGTTCGGCCATGTGGATGCGGGGGTGCTACACGTGCGCCCGGCGCTGGATATGAAAGACCCCGCCCAGGAAGCTCTGATTCGCGAGATTTCTGATGAAGTCGCTGCGCTCACCCAGAAGTACGGCGGGCTGCTGTGGGGCGAACACGGAAAAGGCGTGCGCTCCGAGTACGGGCCGAAGTTTTTCGGTGAGCTTTACCCCTGCCTACAGCAGGTCAAGGCGGCGTTCGACCCGCACAACCAGCTCAACCCCGGCAAGATCGCTTCACCTTCTGAAAGCACCACGCTGATTGCGAAAGAGAGCGACCCGGAACTACTCACCGTCGATGGTGTTCCCATGCGCGGCCAGCTCGACCGCACCATTGACGAGCGGGCCTGGCAGGCCTATGACGCAGCGGTGTACTGCAACGGCAACGGCGCTTGCTACAACTACGATGTGGACGACCCCATGTGCCCCTCGTGGAAGGCTACCCGCGACCGCCGCCACTCCCCTAAAGGCCGCGCCAGCTTGATTCGTGAGTGGCTGCGCTTGCAGTCGCAAGCGGGCATCGACGTGGTGGAAGAGTCGCGCAAAAAGAAAGCCGAGCGCACCTGGGGCTTTATCAAAAGCTTCCCCAAGCGGGCGATGAACACCGTTAGCCGCCAGCAGCACCACGACTACTCCCATGAAGTCTACGACGCCATGGCGGGCTGCTTGGCGTGTAAATCCTGCGCGGGCCAGTGCCCCATCAAAGTCAACGTGCCCCAGTTCCGTTCGCAGTTTTTGGAGGTGTACCACGGCCGCTACCTGCGCCCGCTGCGCGACTACGTGATTGGCGGCACCGAATTTATGCTGCCTGCGTTAACCAAGATGGCTCCGCTGTATAACGCCGCCCTTGGCCAGCGCTGGGTCGAGCAACTCATGCAGAAAGGGCTCGGCATTAGCGACTCCCCCGCACTCTCCCGTGCTAGCGTGAAAAAGCAACTGCGCGCCTGGGGCGTTGCGGAAGCCACGCCCACATCGCTTGCGCTACTCACCGAGCAGCAGCGGGCCAACAGCGTCGTGATTGTGCAAGACGCCTTCACCACCCACTTTGAAGCCAAGCTGGTGATGGATGTGGTAGAGCTGCTATCGCGGCTGAACCTGCGCGTGTTTGTCATGCCGTTTTCCGCCAACGGCAAGCCGCTGCACGTACAGGGCTTTTTAGGTGCCTTTGAGCGCACGGCAGAGAAGCAGGCCAAACGCCTTCGCGCACTCAGCGAGTTCGAGGTTCCTATGGTAGGCATCGACCCCGCCATGACGCTGACCTACCGCCAGGAGTACGTCAAAGCGCTGGGCCCTGAGCAAGTGCCGAACGTACTGATGCTGCAGGAGTGGCTAGCCACCCGCGTTAACACCCTCGCCCTCGGCCAGCTAACGCTCAAGGACCCAGGCTTTAAGCTGCTTTCCCACTGCACCGAAAAAACCAATGCGCCGGGCAGCCCAAAAGCGTGGCAGCAGGTATTTGCAGCGTTTGGTTTGCAGTTGGAGCTGGCCACCACGGGCTGCTGCGGCATGTCCGGCACCTACGGCCATGAGACCCGTAACGTCGCCACCTCTAAAACGATTTACGCCCAGTCCTGGCAGCCCCAGGTCGAAGCTGAGGAGAACAGCGGTAAGCTACTGGCCACCGGCTACTCCTGCCGCAGTCAGGTGAAGCGCTACTCAGCGCAAACCCTGCCCCATCCTCTGCAAGCTCTGCTGACCAGTATCAAACAGGCCAGCCGCTAACGCGGCTGGCCTGCTGGGGCTTGCTGGTATCCGTGTGGGCGTTTAGAAAAACAACCGCTTGAGGGCCAAACCAGGGTCCTCTTCGCGCATAAACGCTTCACCCACCAAAAAGCCATTGACCTCGTGGTCACGCATTAGCTCTACGTCATCACGCGTGTGAATGCCGGATTCGGTGATCACGGTCACGCCTTCAGGGATACGCGGCAGCAGGTCCAAGGTGGTATTCAGGCTGGTATCAAAGGTGTGTAGGTTGCGGTTGTTAATACCCACCAGCTTCAAATCCAACGCCAGGGCGCGCTCTAGCTCCTCTGCATCGTGAACTTCCACCAGCACATCCATCCCCAATGCGTTGGCCTGCTGGTGCAGGTCGCGCAGTTGAGTGTCATTGAGCGCCGCCACAATTAATAGGATGCAGTCCGCACCGATGGCGCGCGCTTCAGTGACCTGATAACCGTGGGTGATAAAGTCTTTGCGGATCACCGGCAGGTCGCAGGCATCGCGAGCGGCAATTAGGTAATCCTCATGGCCCTGGAAGAAGTCGGCATCGGTCAGCACGGAAAGGCACGCTGCGCCGCCCTGGGCGTAGCTTTTGGCAATATCCGCTGGGTGAAACTCTTCCCGCATCACGCCTTTAGAGGGCGAGGCTTTTTTCACCTCGGCGATCACTGCTGCGTCGCCTGCCGCAATACGCTGATTCAATGCATCAATAAAGCCACGGGGCGCGCTCTGCTTCTCCGCCAGCGCTAGCAGATCAGCCTCAGATACCGCCTGCTGACGCTCAGCGACTTCCTGGTCTTTACGGGCCAAAATGCGCGTTAAAATAGTCGGCGTTGCCTGGTCACTCATTGGAAGTTTTACCCTTTAAAGACGCTAGTGAAGTGCGAAAGCTCTCTGAGCTTTTCAAGCGGTAGTTTGGAGGCCTGGGCATCCTGGGCCACCATCACGCCCTCTTTCAAGCTATCGGCCACGCCCGCGCAGTAAAGCGCAGCCCCGGCGTTGAGTGCCACCATATCTGCCGCCGCTCCTTCACCGCTAAGTGCGGCTTTCACCAAACGCAGGCTATCTTCCGCGCTGGACGCTTTAAGGGTGGCGAGGCTTTGGCGCTCGATGCCCAGGGATTCCGGGGTAATGGTGTACTGGGTAATCTCGCCCTCTTTTAGCTCCGCCACCAGAGTGGGCGCCGCCAGGGAGATCTCATCCAGGCCATCTTCAGAATGCACCACCATGACATGGCGGCTACCCAGCTTGCGCAACACTTCGGCCATCAGCGGCACCAGCTCCGCTGAATATACGCCCAGCACTTGATTGGGCGCACTGGCGGGGTTGGTTAACGGGCCAAGAATATTAAACAGCGTACGCACGCCCATTTCCCGCCGTGGCCCAATGGCATAGCGCATGGCTGGGTGGTGGTTAGGTGCGAACATAAAGCCAACGCCGACCTGCTCAATGCAGCGCGCCACTTGTTCAGGCTTGAGGTCGAGATAGATGCCAGCAATATCGAATAAATCGGCGCTGCCAGAAGAAGAGGAGACGCTGCGATTGCCATGTTTAGCCACATGGGCACCGCCAGCAGCGGCCACAAAACTAGACGCCGTGGACACATTAAACAGGTTCGCGCCATCGCCGCCGGTGCCGACGATATCCACCACGTTCTCGGTGTGTAGCTCGACGCGTTTCATTAAATCGCGCATCACCTGGGCGGCGGCGCTAATCTCTTCAGCGCTTTCGCCTTTCATGGCCAGCCCCACCAGCAGGCCGCCAATTTGCGCGTCGGAGGCTTCGCCGGTCATGATCTGGCGCATCAGTGCGTGCATCGCATTGAAAGAGAGGTCTTCGCGGCGCATCACCGCGTTAATTGCGTCTCGCATTTGCATGAGCAGGAAAGCCCCTAAAGCGTATGAATTTGGCGATCAGCCGCGTTGTAAAAAATTGGCCAATAACGCATGGCCCTGGCGCGTGAGTATCGACTCAGGGTGAAACTGTACCCCTTCCACATCAAGGGTACGATGACGAAAGCCCATGATCAGCCCGGGCGTTACGTCATCCTCGGCGGTCCAGGCGGTCACTTCCAAGCAGTCGGGCAGGCTCTCCTGCTCAACCACCAATGAGTGATAGCGCGTCACTTCCAGCGGGTTTTCCAGCCCGCTGAACACGCCCTGCCCACGGTGTACAACGGCCGAGGTTTTGCCGTGCATCACCTGGGGTGCCCGCACCACTTTGCCGCCGTACACCTGGCCGATGGCTTGATGCCCCAGGCAAACGCCCAAAATAGGCAGTTTGCCCGCAAAATGCTCGATGGCCGCTAGCGAAATGCCCGCCTCGTTGGGTGTACACGGGCCGGGCGAAATCACCAGATGGGTAGGCGCCAGGGCACGCATCTGCTCCAGGGTAATCTCATCGTTGCGATAGGTCATCACCTCGGCATCCAGCTCACCCAGGTACTGGACGATGTTAAACGTGAAGCTGTCGTAGTTATCCAGCATCAACACCCGTTGCACTGCCTGCGCTTGCGCCATCGCCCCGCTTACTCCATCACATAAATAAAACCGCACTGGCAGGATGATACCCCAACCCAGACACTCCTTGCAGGGGCAGCAAGCGCTTAGTGGGGCTGCGGCACTGCTGCCCGCTCCAGTCGGCAGGCAGCGTACTTGAACTCGGGTATTTTACCATAGGGGTCCAGGGCCGGGTTGGTGAGCAGATTGGCGGCGGCCTCGGCATAGGCAAACGGCACAAACACCATCCCATCGGGGATTTTATCGTCCACTCGGGCGGTCAGCGTAATCGTTCCACGCCGCGTGGTTATGGTGAGCTTCTCGCCCGGTGCCACCCCCAGGCGGTTGAGTTCGCCCGGTGAGAGACTGGCAACCGCCTCTGGCTCTAGGGCGTCGAGCACCTGGGCACGCCGCGTCATGGAGCCCGTATGCCAATGCTCCAACTGGCGGCCGGTGGTCAGTACCGTGGGGTACGCGTCATCCACCGGCTCGTCCGGCGGGAGCGGGCGCGTGGGGGCGAATTTAGCCAGCCCGCCAGCGCGCGGAAAGGCGTCGCTAAAGACCACGTCCTGGCCGGGGGCATCCTCGGCTGGGCAGGGGTATGTGACGGAGTTCTCCCGCGCTAGCCGCTCCCAGCTAATGTGATTGAACGAGTGCATGCCCTGCTGCATTTCGGCAAACACTTCTTGCGGGTGCTGATAGCGCCAGCCCAGCCCAAAGCGATTAGCGATCTCTTGGATGATCCACCAGTCCGGCTTAGCTTCTCCTGGCAGCGGTAAGGCCGCCCTGCCCAGCTGTACTTGGCGGTTAGTGTTGGTCACGGTGCCGTCTTTTTCGGGCCACGCAGAAGCAGGCAGAATCACGTCCGCGAACTGAGCGGTTTCGGTGATAAACAGATCCTGCACCACCAAATGCTCAAGCTTACCCAGCGCGGCGCGGGCGTGGGTAAGATCCGGGTCAGACATCGCTGGGTTTTCACCCAAAATGTACATACCGCGCACCTCGCCTGCGTGAATCGCATTCATCACTTCCACCACCGTCAGCCCAGGCTCATCGCTCAGCGGCGTGTTCCATAGCTCTTCAAACGCGGCACGCAGCTGGCTATCGCCCACAGGCTGGTAGTCCGGCAGCACCATGGGAATCAGCCCCGCATCCGAGGCACCCTGCACGTTATTTTGACCGCGCAGCGGGTGCAGGCCTGTGCCGGGGCGACCGGTGTGGCCGCAGGCCAGTGCCAACGAGATCAAACAGCGGGCATTGTCGGTGCCGTGGGTGTGCTGAGAAATACCCATGCCCCAGAAAATCATCGCTTTCTCGGCGTTGGCGTAGCGGCGCGCCACCTCACGAATAGTGTCGGGGGCTACGCCGCACAGCGCGCTCATGGCGTCCGGTGTGCTGTGCGCCACGCTCTGCTTGAGCGCTTCAAAGCCTTCGGTGTGGGCGTCGATATAGGCTTGGTTATACAGGCCTTCCGCGATGATCACGTGGAGCAGCGCGTTGAACAGCGATACATCCGCCCCCGGTGTAAAGCGCACGCTCATGGTTGCGTAAGCATCCAACGCCTGCCCGCGAGGGTCGAGAATAATGATCTCGGTGCCCTGCTTGGCTGCCTGCTTGAAGAATGTTGCCGCTACGGGGTGATTCACCGCCGGGTTGCAGCCGGTGAGAATCACCACATCGGCCTCCAGCGCCTGCATAAACGAAGCGGTCACCGCGCCTGAACCCAGGCACTCCATCAGCGCTGCGACAGAACTGGCATGGCAAAGCCGCGTGCAGTGGTCCACGTTATTGCTGCCAAAGCCGGTACGCACCAGCTTCTGAAATAGCCACGCCTCTTCGTTAGAGCACTTGGCGCTGCCAAAGCCCGCCAATGCTTTGGGGCCTTGCGCCTGCTTAATCGCCATTAGGCCGCCCGCCGCGATTTCCAGCGCTTCGTCCCAGCTGGCTTCGCGGAAGTGGCTAAATGGATTGGCAGGGTCAAAGGTAGAGTCGAGCGTCTTAGGAATACCCGGTAAGCGTATCAGCGGCTTGGTCAGGCGTGTCGGGTGGCTCACGTAATCAAACCCAAACCGGCCTTTCACGCACAGGCGGTTCTGGTTAGCGGGGCCGTTGCGTCCTTCCACATAGGCCAGGGCATCGTCGTTAATATGGTACGTCAGCTGGCAGCCCACCCCGCAGTAGGGGCACACGGAATCCACCTGTCGCTGGCTTTGAGAATCGCCCTGACCTGCGGCATTGACCACGGTGGCGGGCATCAATGCGCCGGTGGGGCATGCTTGCACGCACTCGCCGCAGCCCACGCAGGTGCTCTGGCCCATCGGGTCGGCAAAATCAAATACCACGGTGGCGGCGGCGCCCCGCTGCGCCATGCCGATGACATCGTTACTCTGCACCTCGCGGCAGGCGCGCACGCACAGGTTGCAGGTAATGCAGGCGTCCAAGTCGACGTGCATCGCCGGGTGGCTGGTATCTGGCTGGCTCACCGTTGGCGCAGCCGCTGCATGGTTGACGGCTGCTTTACGGCGTGGCGGCAGCCACGACTTAACGGCCGCTTCGTCGACCGCCAACTGGTCGGCTACTTCCCAGAAGTGGCTGGAGCGGTCAGGGCTTTGGGCGCGGCTGGGCTGGTCGGCCATCAGCAGTTCCAATACCGTTTCACGCGCTTGTGTGGCACGGGGCGAGTGGGCGCTGCGCACCACCATGCCGGGTTTGGCCTCGCGGATACAGCTTGCTGCCAGCACGCGCTCGCCTTCCACTTCCACCATACAGGCCCGGCAGTTGCCATCGGCGCGGTAGCCGGGGGCATCTTTGAAACAGAGGTGGGGAATGGTCTCTCCAGCGCGCTTGGCCACCTGCCAAAGGGATTCTCCGGGGTAGGCAGTGACTTCTTGATCATCCAAGACAATAGTGAACGAAGCGGTCATGGTGCACTCCCTTCAGCGGCATCGCTGACGATAATCTGCTGCTGGGCAAGCGCAGGGCGGAAATCCTTGAGTAGCCCTAACACAGGGTTCGGTGCCGCCTGCCCCAGGCCGCAAATCGAGGCGTCCTGCATCACCTGCGCCAGTCGAGTGAGCGCCTGCACATCCCATGTGGGTTGCTCTAGCAAACTGAGCATTTTCTCGGTGCCTACCCGGCAAGGCGTACACTGCCCGCAGGATTCATCGGCAAAAAAAGCCAGCAGATTGGTGGCCACCGCCTGAAGGTTATCCTGATCAGACAGCACGATAATCGCCGCTGACCCAATAAAACTGCCGTGTGCCTGCAGCGTGTCGAAATCCAGCGGCACATCGGCTTTGCTGGCGGGCAGAATGCCACCCGAGGCGCCGCCGGGCAGGTAAGCGGCCAGCGAATGCCCTTCCGACATGCCGCCCGCATACTCCTCTATCAACTCGCGCAGCGTAATGCCTGCTGGCGCTAAGTACACGCCGGGCTTGCTCACTCGCCCAGAGACAGAAAAACTGCGCAGGCCTCGTCGACCGTTGCGCCCATGCCCAGCAAACCATTCCGCCCCTTTGTGCCAAATGGCAGGAATCCAGTAGACGGTTTCAACGTTATTGACCAGCGTGGGGCGGCCAAACAGCCCCTGTTGGGCTACGTAAGGCGGGCGGTGGCGCGGCTTGCCGGGCTTGCCTTCCAGGGATTCAATGAGCGCCGACTCCTCGCCACAGATATAAGCCCCCGCACCCCGGCGCATGATGATAAATCCAGGCGCCACTAATCCAGCCTGCTCAAGCTCTGCAATCGCTTCATGAAGCACGCGGTGTAGGCCGGGGTACTCATCGCGCAAATAGATATAAAGCGCCTCGGCCTCTATCGCCCAGGCGCTGACCAGCGCGCCCTCAAGAAATTGATGCGGCGCACGCTCTAAATAGTAGCGGTCTTTAAACGTCCCCGGCTCGCCCTCATCAGCGTTAATCACGCAGTAGCGCGGCCCGGCGGCTTGGCGCACGGCCTGCCACTTTTTAAACGTAGGGAAGCCCGCGCCTCCCAAGCCTCGCAGGCCCGACGCTTCAAGCGCCTGCAGCACCTCATCAATGCTGATCTTACCGCTGCGCACATGGGCCAGTAACTGATAACCACCTGCCTGCTGATAGGCGTCAAGCCGCTGCCACAAAATCGCTTCAGGATGAAAGTGGCCGGTATCCACCACGGCTTCGACGCCTTCTGCGGTGGCATACAGCACATGGTAATGGCCCACTTCTGCCACCGGCGCGGTATCGCAGCGGCCCATGCAGGGCGCACGGATCACCCGTACACAGTCAGGATCGACGCGGGCTTCCAACGCTTTGTGTAGCGCACTGGCCCCCGCTAATTGGCAGGAAAGAGAATCACAGACGCGAATTGTGGTATCCGGCGGGGGCGCTTGGTGGTCGTGCACCACATCGAAATGGGCATAGAACGTCGCCGTCTCGTACACCGCTGCCATGGGCAGGTTCATATAGGCTGCCAGGGCGCGCAGTTCCACAAGCGATAAGTGGCCGTGGGCATCCTGAATGGCGTGTAGATGCTCTATCAACAGGTCGCGACGCTTCAGGCTGGGCGTCCGGCGCTCATCGCCTAACAGGTCACGCAGCGCCGCCAGTGCGACAGGCGCTACATCACGCCCTTTAGGGTACCCGCGGCGGCGAGAGGACATACCATTTTGAGAGGTCATGACACGCTATCCAGAAAGCTGTTCAAAAGAGTGATTTAAAAAAAGCTACGCTTGTCAAAAGAAGACTAGGCTTAGGGCTAGGCGAACATAGATAGTAGCTATTTTGTCCACCATGTCGTTATTAAGCGGCATTTTTTTAAAGCATAGAGGTTAACAGGCGTGGGTGAAACCACTTCGTTTGCAGGAGTTGGCACTACGCTTTGCTCTAAAGCAAAGCGCGGCAATGGCTCTAGCAACAAAGCAGGACACTCTTTATGATTTGCCGTCATTTTAATAGGTTAGGAGCGTGGTATGGACAAGCGGGCACCCTGGATAATCACGCTCTTATTAGTGGCGACATTCATCACCCCCCAGGCATTCGCGGCCACTTCGATTAAAGTGATAGCGTCGTTTTCGGTCATCGAAGATTTAGTCAAGCGTGTGGCAGGCGATGATATCAGCATCACGACGATTGTACCGGTGGGCGATGATGTTCACCGCTGGGAGCTGACGCCCCCTAACGTACTTGCAGTGGAAGAGGCCGATATTGTGTTTTACAACGGCCACGGGCTAGAGCCATGGATCCGTCATGTAGAAGCGATGGCCAACGACACGCTAACGCTAATGGCTCTGGCCGAAAGCGCCAACTATGCGCCGCTGACGATTCCAGTGGGTCAGCATAAAGGCAATCCGGACCCCCATATGTGGATGGACCCAAAAGGGGCTGCCGCTTATATCGAGGTAATCACTCACACCCTAAGCGTACGCTATCCCGACAAAGCAGCCGCTTTTCAGGCTCGAGCGGTGCAAGCCAGGGAGGCGCTTGCCCTACTCGACCAGCAGATAAAAGAGCGCCTGGAGGGGATTCCGCAAACCAATCGTATACTCACTACCAGTGAAGCGGCTTTTGGCTATTTTGCCCACGCTTACGGCTTTGAGTATGCCGCGATTTGGGGCCTAGGCAGCGAGACACTGGGCAGCGCCCAGGCTATGGAAATCATGAGCAAACGCTTAACCGACAAACGTCCGCCCGCGCTGTTTTATGAAAGCACGACGCCCTATATCCATATGGATGCCCTAGCGCGAGAGGCTGGCCTTACGCTAGCAGGCCCGCTCTATGTGGATACGCTGAGTGATACCGATGGCCCCGCCTACAACTACCCGGCGATGCTGCGCCACAATGCCGAGCTGTTGCATGAAGCGCTGGGAGGTGCCAGGGCCGAGGAGTAGGCGCTAGCTAACCAGCTCGCGAAGCGATGCCACTATCAGATCCGGGTGGCTCTGCTCGATGGGGTCGCCGTGGTTATAGCCATATGGCAGTGCCACCGTCGTAAAGCCCGCCGCCTTACCCGCCGCGATATCATGGCGAGAGTCCCCCACCATCACGCTCGCCGAGGGGGCAATATCCAGCGTATGGGCAACATGCAGAAGCGGCAACGGGCTGGGTTTTTTCTCAGCCAGCGAGTCGCCGCCCACGGTAGACGTGAACAGCGCCAGCACACCAAAGTGGCTTAAAATAGGCGCAATGAACCGCTCGGGTTTATTGGTAATCAAGGCCAGCACAAAACCCGCCTCATGCAGCGCATGAAGCGCCTCAAAGGCACCCGGGTAGAGTTTGGTTAATGCATTGGGTGCGGCCCCGTAGTGGCGCATAAACGCTTCATAGGCGTTTTGTTGCAGCATCGCCTCAGGTGCGACGTTCAGCGCCCACGTCAGGGCTCGCTCTACCAGTACCTGCGCGCCGTTGCCCACCCAATCGCGCACCTGATCTTCACTCGGCTGCGCCAGCCCAACTTCTTGCAGCGCCCGCTGCACGCCAACGGCCAAATCGGGCACTGAGTCAATTAACGTGCCGTCTAAATCAAAGGCGATTAACCGCTTTCCTTGCAAAATGGTATGCACGCGTGGCCTCACTTATGTGTTTCGGCTGCTAGTTAGCAATAATGTCGATTAATTTGATCATCTTACCTACTTAGCCCTTCGTCATACACTGCAGAAGGTTCTATGCTGTGGCTATATTTGCCAAGGAGAGAGTAATGGCCATTCCCCGAATTGTGATTGTGGGCGGCGGCGCGGGCGGGCTAGCCCTAGCCACCCGTCTTGGACATACGCTAGGTAAAAAAAAGCGCGCTGAGATTGTCCTGCTTGACCGCAACGCCACCCACGTATGGAAGCCGCTGCTGCATGAGCTGGCCACCGGGGTGCTGAACTCCAGCATGGATGAAGTGGATTATCGCGGGCACTCCTCGGCCCACTACTACCGCTATCAGCGCGGCTCGCTCAACGGTCTGGATCGGGAACAGAAGGTCATTCACCTGGCGCCCATTGAAGACGAAGATGGCGTGGAGGTGCTGCCCGCCCGCCAGCTCACTTACGACTATTTAGTGCTGTCACTTGGCAGTATCTCGAATGACTTTGGTACCAAGGGGGTCGCAGAGCACTGCCACTTTATTGACTCCCCACAGCAGGCCAAAGCCTTCCAGCGGGATATGATTAATACCTTCCTGCGCTATACCGACCCCAATTTGCGCCAGAATACCCAGCTCACCATTGGGATTGTGGGTGGCGGTGCAACAGGGGTGGAGCTTTCGGCGGAATTGTTAGACGCCTCGCGCCTGCTCAATGCCTATGGCGTCACGGCGGTGGATCACCAAACGATCAGTGTGCATTTGATTGAAGCGGCACCGCGCCTGCTCCCCGGCTTGTCTGAACGCATCAGCCAGACCGTTCAGCAGGAGTTGGAGAGCATGGGGGTGACCGTGCATGTGGGCACGGCGATTCAAGAAGCCCAGGAGTACCAGCTGGTGACAGGCGACGGAGAGGTGATTGAAACCGATCTCAACGTATGGGCCGCAGGCATTAAAGCGCCGCCGTTTCTCACCGAACTGGGCTTAAGCACCAACAAGCGCAACCAGATTAACGTCAAACAGACGCTGCAGAGCGTAGACGACCCCTATATTTTTGCGATGGGCGACTGCGCTTGCTGCCCCCAGGGCAGTGATGCCACAGTGCCGCCTCGCGCTCAGGCCGCCCACCAGCAGGCGAAGTTACTCGCCAAAAACCTGGAGCATTGCCTGGATAAAAAGCCTCTACGCGACTTTCAATATCGCGATCACGGCTCGCTTGTATCCCTCGCCCGTTACGACGCGGTAGGCAACCTCATGCGCAGCTCCGCCTCTCGCGGCTTGTTTTTGGAGGGCTGGCTGGCGCGGCAAGCCTATGCATCGCTCTACCGCATGCATCAGCTCTCTATTCACGGCGCACCAAAAACCGGGCTTGCATGGCTGGTGGATAAACTGAACCGCTACCTCAAGCCACGTATGAAACTGCACTAAAGACATGCAAAGGGCGGGATCAGCCCGCCCCTCTTGTGTCTTAGCGCGCCTTCCGTATCAGCGAACCTTAGCCAGCTCCGCGCGCATCTGCTGAATTACGCTGTCGTAGCCGTGGGGGTCGCTTGCCTGGTGGGCGTTAAAGATCGCTGAACCCGCTACAAAGGTGTCGGCACCGGCGGCGGCGATCTCGGCAATGTTGTCGACTTTCACGCCACCATCAATCTCCAAGCGAATGGGCAAGCCCGAAGCGTCAATACGCGCCCGTGCCTCACGCAGCTTGTTCAGCGTGCCGGGGATAAACGACTGGCCGCCAAAGCCGGGGTTGACGCTCATCAGCAGCACCATATCGACCTTGTCCATTACGTAATCAAGATACGAAAGCGGCGTGGCCGGGTTAAACACCAGCCCCGCTTTACAACCACCATCACGAATCAGCTGCAGCGAACGATCAATATGCTCAGAGGCTTCGGGGTGGAAAGTGATGTAGCTGGCACCCGCCTCAATAAAATCGCTAATCATGCGATCCACCGGCTTCACCATCAGGTGCACATCGATGGGTGCCGTTACGCCATGGTCGCGCAGCGCCTTACATACCATCGGCCCAATAGTCAGGTTCGGCACGTAATGATTATCCATGACGTCGAAATGAACCACATCGGCGCCGGCCGCTAGCACGTTGTCTACCTCCTCGCCCAGCCGCGCAAAGTTAGCGGAGAGTATCGAAGGGGCAATCAAAAAATCCTGTGCAGCGCTCATGAAGGGGTCCTCAGGTAATAAAAATAAAGGGGCCATCTTACCAGAGCCACACACGAAGCCCTATTACACGTGACGGTCATGCAGCACGCTTGCCGTCAATGCATATCCTTAAACAGATATTTCCAAATAGAATATAAAACACAATTGTAATTCCACAATCCTAGGTTTAACCTTAACGGCATCGCGACTAAATCGCCCCCAGAATTAAGGAGTCTGCAATGACGCTATCCTCTGCATTCCGTACTGGCCTTCGCCGTAGCCTACTGGCCGTTGCCGTTGGCACCGCCGTTTCTGGCATGACCTTCTCCAGCGCCGCCGTCGCTCAGGAGCGCGAGCTACTGAACTCCTCCTATGACATCGCCCGCGAGCTGTTCGCCGCGATTAACCCGGAGTTCCAGGCGTGGTGGGAAGAGGAGCATGGCGAAGAGATCGCTATCAGCCAGTCCCACGGTGGCTCCTCTGCCCAGGCGCGCGCCATTATGCAGGGCCTGCGTGCGGACGTAGTGACGTTTAACCAAGTCACCGACGTTCAAGTACTAGCCGATGCAGGCTTGGTGGCTGAGGATTGGCAGGATGCGTTTGAGAACAACGCTTCGCCCTACTACTCCACCACCGCTTTCCTGGTGCGCAAAGGCAACCCGAAAGGCATCGAAAGCTGGGATGACCTCGTTAAAGAAGACGTGCAGATGGTCTTCCCGAACCCGAAAACCTCCGGTAACGGCCGCTACACGTACCTGGCTGCCTGGGGCTTCGCCGAGAATGAATTCGATGGAGATGAAGAGAAGATCCAAGACTTCATGCGCACCTTCCTGCGCAACGTAGCGGTATTCGACACCGGCGGTCGCGGTGCCACAACCAGCTTTATCGAGCGCGGCATTGGCGACGTACTGATCAGCTTTGAGTCTGAAGTGAATAACATCCGCAGCGAATACGGCAGCGATGACTACGAAGTAATCGTCCCGCCGGTGAGCATTCTGGCGGAATTCCCGGTCGCGGTGGTGGGTGAAAACGCCGAACGTAACGGCAACAGCGACTTAGCCCAAAGCTACTTAGAGTACCTCTATACCGAAGACGCCCAGCGTCAGCTGGCAGGCTTTAACTACCGTGTCCATAACGACACTGTGGTAGAAGAGTTTGCCGACCAGTTCCCCGATACCGAACTGTTTGAAGTCGAAAACGTGTTCGGCAGCTGGGAAGAAGCGATGGAGAACCACTTCGAAGGCGGTGCTCTGCTTGATCAACTGCAACGTCGTTAACGGAACCCCATGAGCCAATTAGCATTTTGGCGATCCGGCAGCACACGCGTGCTGCCGGGTTTTGGCCTATCTATGGGTATCAGCGTGCTATTTATTTCGCTGGTACTGCTACTCCCCATTACCGGGCTGTTTGGCCAGCTTTCTGAACTAAGCCTGGCCGAGTACTTTGCCATCATCACCGAAGGCCGCGTCGTCGCCAGCTATATGGTCACCATCGGCGCGGCAGCCGTGGCGGCGCTGGTGAACGCAGTGTTTGGCCTACTGTTGGCGTGGGTGCTAGTGCGCTATGAGTTCCCTGGCAAACGCCTGCTCGATGCCTTGATGGACCTCCCCTTCGCCCTGCCCACTGCCGTGGCTGGCATCACCCTGGCCACGCTCTATGCGGGTAATGGCTGGGTAGGCAGTATCATCGAGCCGATGGGGCTTCAGATCGCGTATACCTGGGTAGGGATTGCCCTGGCGATGGCCTTCACCAGTATTCCCTTCGTGGTGCGCACGGTGCAGCCGGTGCTGGAAGATTTGCCTGCCGAGGTGGACGAAGCCGCGATGTCCCTGGGTGCTACCGACGGCGTGGCGTTTCGCCGTGTGATTATGCCGCATCTATGGCCCGCGCTCGTCACCGGCACCGGGCTTGCCTTCGTACGCTCATTAGGTGAGTTCGGGGCGATTATTTTTATCGCAGGCAATATGCCTTACGAAACCGAAATTACCGCGCTGATGATCTTCGTCAAACTGCAGGAGTATGACTACGCCGGGGCGTCTGCCATTGCCTCGGTGGTGCTGTTTGTTTCGTTGGCGCTGCTGCTCGCCATCAATATCTGGCAGGGCCGCTTTGTGCGTCGCCTGCATGGAGGTAAAGGATAATGCGCCGGATTGGTGATGCGCCTTTAGTGCGGCGCTTATTAATTGGCGCAGCCCTACTGTTGTCTGCGCTATTTTTACTGCTGCCGTTGGTGGCTATTTTTGCTCAGGCGTTCTCCCAAGGTGTGGCGGTGTTTTGGGAGAACGTGAGCAATACCTTCACCCTCCACGCCATTGGCCTTACGCTGGTCATTGCGTTAATGACTATCCCCATTTGCTTGGTGTTTGGCGTCGCGCTGGCGTGGCTGGTGACGCGCTTTAGCTTCCCAGGGCGGCGCATTCTGCAAACGCTGATTGATATTCCGTTTGCCGTTTCTCCTGTGGTCGCTGGCTTAATTTATCTACTGCTGTATGGCCGCAACGGCTGGATTGGCAGTTGGCTCGATACTCACGATATTCAGTTGATGTTCGCTTGGCCGGGCATTCTGATGGTCACCATTTTCGTCACCTGCCCCTTTGTGGCGCGAGAGTTAATCCCGCTCATGCAGGCCCAAGGCTCACGGGAAGAAGAAGCCGCCGTAACGCTGGGCGCTTCCGGCTGGACGACGTTTTGGCGGGTCACGCTACCCAACATTCGCTGGGCACTGCTCTACGGCATCATCCTTACCAACGCCCGCGCGGTGGGTGAATTTGGCGCGGTCTCGGTTGTCTCAGGGGCCATTCGTGGGCAAACCAACACGCTACCGCTGCACCTTGAGCAGCTGTATCAGGATTACAACGCCGTGGGTGCGTTTGCGAGCGCCGCCCTGCTGGCCCTGATTGCCCTGTTAACTCTTGCGGCCAAGGCAGGCCTTGAATGGCGCGCATCGCGCCGGGAGGCATACACATGAGTATTCGCTTACAGAATATTGCCAAGCACTTTGCCAACACCCAGGCGCTTGAACCGATTAACCTGGATATTCACGAAGGTGAATTAGTAGGTCTGCTAGGTCCTTCTGGTTCGGGCAAAACCACCCTGCTGCGTATCATTGCTGGCTTAGAGAACGCCGATAGCTCGCCGCAGCCGGGTAAAATTCTTTTTGGCGACCGCGACGTGACCAATGTGCATGTACGCGACCGCCGCATCGGCTTTGTTTTTCAGCACTACGCCCTGTTTCGTCATATGAGCGTTTATGACAACGTGGCGTTTGGCCTTACGGTGATGCCGAAAAAGCGCCGTCCCTCCAACGGTGAAATTCGGGCGCGAGTCTTCAGGCTCCTTGAGATGGTGCAGCTACAGCACTTAGCCAACCGCTTGCCTGCCCAGCTCTCGGGTGGGCAACAGCAGCGCGTATCGCTGGCGCGCGCGCTTGCTGTAGAGCCTGACGTCCTGCTGCTGGACGAGCCGTTTGGCGCCCTGGATGCCAAGGTTCGCCAAGACCTTCGCCGCTGGCTGCGCCGCCTGCACGACGAACTGAACTTTACCAGTGTGTTCGTCACCCACGACCAGGAAGAAGCGCTGGAGCTTTCTGACCGTGTGGTGGTGATGAGTAACGGCCGTATCGAGCAAATCGACACGCCAGACACCCTCTACCGCGCGCCGAAGAACCGCTTTGTATTTGAGTTTTTGGGTGATGTGAACCACCTAGAGGGCCGCGTGCGCAATGGCATGCTGACCTGCGGCGATGCGCATCTCAACGTGGACTTACCCGATGGCGATGAAGAGCTGCTGCTGCGCCCCCATGAGGTGCGGTTGGCGGAAGAACCCAGCGCTGAAAGCCACCTGCCGGTGACGATTACCGCTATCTCCCCGGTCGGTGCCGAAGTACGCGTGGAACTCGAGGCCGACTGGCTGGCAAAACCGTGGCTAGCCACCGTTCGCCACGCCGATTTTGAGCGCCTGCACATGCGCCGGGGGCAGCGCTTGTTTGCTCACCCGCGCCAGTGGCATCGCTTTAAAGAAGACGCTAAAACACCTGAGCAGCAGGCACGAGTGGCTTAAGGATTGCTAGCGCGGCAGGCTAGCACAACGCTATACTGCCGCGATTATTGCCATGCCTTGTTTCTTAACGCTTTGCTTTTTAATACCTTGTTGCGACAGGTATGTTTATCGTTTAACCACAATGATTGCGGAGAGTTTTATGCGTCGGCGTCACTTTTTACGCGCGTCTGGTGCGTTGTTAACCACCCTATTGCTGGCAGGCTGTGCAAGTCCTCAATACCTACAGCTAAACCCCACCCGTAGCGCTAACGTGCCGCAAACCGGCTCGGGTCAGCAAGTGACCGTGGTGGCCGTCGATGCGCGGCCAGGCGAAGTGATTGGCACGCGCACGGGCGGCAACATGTCGACGGCGCAGATTACCGTAAGCAGCCATGAATTGATTCCGCGCCTACAGGCCGAAGCGGAGCGTGCCGCACGCGATATGGGGTTTACCCCCACCCGTGAAGCCGCCCAAGGCCGCCCCAGCCTGACTCTGGAACTTGCCAGCTTGCACTATGGCCGCGGCGACAGCGGGCAGCCGCTAATTGATGAAGCGCGTATTGAAGGGGTTTTCCGGGCCATCGCGCAGAACCAGGGCACGACGTATACCGGGACATATACGTCACGTCGCACCCAAGGTTATGCGCTTAAACCGGGTGAAGATGCCAATACACGGATGTTGAACGACTTGCTTAGCGATGGCCTAAACCGGGCGTTCAGCGACCCAGAGCTGGGTCGGCTTCTCGCCCGTTAAGGGGGATAATTAAACCCGTGGCCCGCGCCGCTCAAGCGCCCAGATGCTTTCGCTTCGGCCACGGGCATCGGCGGGTAGGTGCGCTAATCGCTCGATACGGAAATTGGGCGCCATCAGGCGCTCAATTTCCTCATCCGGCACGCTAAATGGCGGCCCGGCATCGCCATCGGCGTGGGTTAACCCCACCAGCAGCCCTTTCGCTCCCGGTGGCACCAACTGAGCCAAGTGGAAAGCGTAGCGTTCGCGGGTAGCCGGTGGCAGCGCAATCAGCGATGCACGATCGTAAAAAGCCTCCACTTCCGCCGCCTGCTGAATATGCAGGTGAAAGAAGTCACCGCACCATAGCTCTACACTGCCTTGGCGGGACACATCAAAGCCTGCCTGAGTATAACGAGAGATACCGCCACTACGCTGGGCCAAAAATTGCTCGATAGCCTCCGGGGCAAGTTCTATGCCCAACACCGGGTGCCCTTGGTCCGCGAGCCAGCGCATATCTAAGCTCTTTCCACATAGCGGCACCAACACCTTGGCTCCAGAGGGCACGCCTAGCGTTGGCCAATACTTCAACAGTGCCGGGTGGGTCTCCTCCAGGTGAAAGCCTATCCGGCCCTCTTGCCAACGCTGCCGCCAGGAATTCTCCATGGACATGCCCTCTTACTATCCTAAAAACCTAACTGCTTACTATCCTAAAAACCTAACTGTTTAGAACCAGCGGTCACGCTTTTTACGACGGCGCGGCAAGTGCGGCACAATCAGCCCCACCAGCAGGCCAGCGCCCGCCACACCGCCACCGTACATAAAGTAGCGCATCAGCAAGTCTTCCTCTTGAGTGTCCAGACGTGCCTGCAGCGCTCGCACCTGCTGGCGAGACTGCTCTGCCTCGTTATCCAGCTCAAGGTTCCTCGCTTCCAGGTCTGCGATGCGCTGCTCGCGAACATCAAGCGTGGCGGTCATGGAAGAGACCCGCTGCTCCCACGTGCCATTGATACCGTCAAGCTCTTGGGTCAGCTCTTCCACCTGGGCCTGCAGCTCGGGCAATTGCTGACGAGCACTAGGCGTTTGCTGAAGCTCATTGCTCAAAACCCACACCGTATCGCCGCTATTGCTGCGCACCCGGGTGTAATCACCGCTGGTTTCCAGCACTTCCACCTGCTCGCCTGCATTGAGCGTTCCCACAATGCGATAACCATCTGTCGGCCCACTGCGCACGTAGGTACTTAGCTCATCGCTGACCCAGGCTTGGTTATCGGATTGAGCGAATGCCGCTTGGCTGCTCATGCTTAGCAGCATGCCAACTGCGGCGGCATAACAATTACTGCGAAATTTATCTACTTGCATGACGTCATGTCCTGATCATAAAAACGCGCGTGGCCGACGAAGCCACCGCGCGTATCGCTCAAAGCGTTGCGCGTGTCTAAAGCGCTTACCCTTCCCCGCGGGGCGGTAACGGGAAGGGACGAGGAAACTCTGCGACGCGAGCATCACTTTTCACGGCCTTCAGGGGGCCTTCACGCTCTACCTCATCAATCCGCACAATGGCGTTAAGAGGCAGGTAACTACGCTTCACACCCTCAAAGGTTCGCTGCAGTTTTTCCGCTCCTGGATCCACCACCACTCGCGACGCATCGTCAAAGACAAACTCCTCGACTTCAATAAAGCCCCAGAGTTCGCTCTGAAAGATCTCTCTGACGTATAAATCCCAAATTTCACCCTGCTGGTGAACCACCACACGGTAGATCGGCTTGGCCGCCATCTTGGCCTATTCCTCTTGCCACTTGAACGTAATGTTAAGCAGCAAGCCTACCATACTCGCGGGTTGCCCTTTAGCAGACATCACCAAAGGGAGCTAATTCCCTGCCATTTTCGCTTCAGAGTGTGCTAATTAGCCGATGATGGCCCTGGTCGTGTATGGTGAAGTGAGTGGTTGGCAAGAAAATTCATCTACCCATAGGAGTCACCATCATGCAAAAGGATCCCAATAAGGGCTATATCGCCCTCTTAGGCTGGAGCCTCAATGCGATCGAAGCTGCGGAGAATTTTGACCGCCGCTACATCGTGGTTGCACCCGACTGGGCGGAAGAGTACTGCCAAAAACACGACATCCCGTATGTACCCTGGAATTTCGAGCGCCTGAATGACCGCTCCATGGAAATCGCCGAAACGCTGAAAGAGAAAGGCGTCGACGTTGCCATCCCCTTATTCGAGGAAACCGTTGAGTGGGCAGGTGCCATTAACTCGGTGCTGCTGGATAACCCACGCCTTTACGGCCAGTCACTGCTGCTGCGTGACAAAGCGCTAATGAAGCGCCGCGCCCAGCTTGGCGGCATTCGCGTGGGTATTTTTGAAGAAGCCCACGATAAAGAGGACGTGATTCGCTTCCTCAAGCGTGTCAACCAGACGCTGCTGAAACTCGATGGCGACCCCAACGACCCCATCCACCTAAAAGCGTTTGATAAAGCGGGCTGCCTGGGCCACCGGGTCATTCGTACCCCCGATGAAGTCGATACCATCCCGGATGAAGAGTTTCCGGTACTGATGGAGTCGCACCTGGATGGCTGGGAATTTGCGGTAGAAGCGTGGATTCACGATGGCAAAATCGCCTTCCTGAACATTTCAGAGTACGTCACGCTGGGCTACTCGGTGTTTGTGCCTGCCTCGCCAGAGCTGGAAAAGTACCGCGAGCAGATCACCGCACAGATCGAAAAACTGATCAAAGCGTTTGATATTGAGTTTGGCCTGATCCACCCCGAATACTTCGTGACCAGCGACGGTGAGATGTACTTTGGCGAAGTGGCCTATCGTCCGCCGGGCTTCAAAGTGTTTGAGCTACTGGAGCGGGTCTACGGCTTCAATGCTTATCAAGCCTCCATGCTGGTCTTCGATCCGAAAAGCACCAAAGAAGAGGTGGCCGCGTTCTTCCCGAAAGAGATCGTCGATGCCGACGGCTTCGCGGGCTGCTTTGGCGTTTATCCGCGCCGCCGGGTAGTGAGCCGCTTAGAGATTCCAGAAGAGACAGAAGATCACCCTTACTTCGAGTCTCACGAACTGACCTCGCCGGTAGAAGAGACCGTCACGAAACGCACCGCCTTTGGCACTCACTGGGGGTTGATCTACTTTAAAGGCGAGGATGCGCATACAATTCGCGATCTGCTAAAACGCCAAGAAGATCTCGACTTCTATGTATAATCCTTGCCAAGGCTGGGATAAGGAGTCACCGTGACGACCAAGCAAGAGGCCTCTTCCACTGAAGATGGCAAGCTCAATGGATTGCTGAGCAAATTTGATGATGCGGTGCGCCTGCTTTCGCAGGCGCCTGCCTTTTCTAAACCCGCAAAGCTGCCACGCGTACTTGATACTGCCCGTCGCGTACTCATGCAAGCGGGCGGCTGCGCCGCTCTTGAGCAGCGCGCGGCGGATTTTGAATCCGCTGGCATTTTTGCCGGGTCGGATTGGGAAACCCCACAGTACCTAATCCCCACATTGACGACCTACTCGCTTAAAAGCGCCGATGCCAATGTGGTGGTGATTGAAGCGCTGAGCGAACTGCGGCTGTTGGCCGTGGCAAAAGACAATTACGCCCACACCTTAATTTCTCAAGAGCATGCCCACCACTACCTGACCCAGGTAATGGCGATCAACCTATGGCTGCTTTTCAATGCGCCCAGCGAAGCCGAGCGGGAAACCCAAGGGCGCTTGGCGAATATCTCCCGCCAACTGTTTCAGCACTTAGCCGAGCGCATCGGCTATGAGCACGTTATCGACCAGCTGATTGATGAGATCTGGCGCATTCTCAAGCAGCGCCCCATCCAGGTCGATGCGATTAAACAAATGATCACCCAGATCGCGCTGTGCCAGGCCAACCCGGAGATTGACCTGGGAGCCAGCGGACAAGGAGCTGACAGGTTAGTTAGCTCGCTGTATGGCCCCACCCAGGCCTGCCGCGAAGATCCAGGCCTTGAGGTGTATCGCGCTCGCCTTGAGCGCATGGATAACGCTACGCTCCAGGCGGAATCCACCGGCTTTGCCCGTGCCATGCACGACACCGGCTTAGTATCCCCCTACCATGCCGTGCTTTTACGCTACCTGCTGGAAGAGGGCGACCATCTGCTCTCAGAGGCGCTGG
The DNA here is from genome assembly GCF_024158645.1 of Halomonas sp. 707B3. Classification (NCBI taxonomy): domain Bacteria; kingdom Pseudomonadati; phylum Pseudomonadota; class Gammaproteobacteria; order Oceanospirillales; family Halomonadaceae; genus Halomonas; species Halomonas sp. 707B3. Next base: position 9,850 of record NZ_JAMZBE010000002.1, on the reverse strand, counting down.
GGCTCTCCTCTACTGGCCGCGACTGCCTGCTGTGCTACCGCGAGTTGGTGCATGCGCTGATTCGCAGCGGCGTCTACCCGGCGACGGCACAAGCGGTGTATGGGCTGGCCTTATTGTTAGAACGCGGCATTCTTTATCAGCCACCTGTGGCACCGGCCATGTGGCGTCAGCTCAACCTTCAGCTCTCTGAGTGGGCAGAAGGACGCCTGACGCTTGCCTATGGCGAGGTTGCCTCACCCCGCGCCCGACTCATCGAAGGAGTGCTGTGCATGCTGGGCCTGCCGCTGGGCGTGGGCCAGGGCAACAACCCCACCTGCCAATCGGCGCGTGCTCTCTCCATGTGGGCCTATAACGATCCGGACTACCTGTTACAGATGGTGACCTGGGCCGCTCGGGATGATGAGATTATTATGCACTTCGAGGGGCAGCCGATCTCCTCTAACGAGAGCGTATCTGGCGTGGCCGCCCAGTTGCCGATGGATCTTGATCCGGTATCACTAATCGTGGTGCCTCACCTGGACCGTATTTACGCGGAGATGGGCAGGCGCTGCATTGGCCGGGAAGGCGATCCCCACCGCTGGGTGAATCCCGAATTTCACGGCTGGTGGTCTGGCCGCGGGTTCAGTATTAACGTCGATGTCGCCACCGGTAAGCTCTGTGAAGTGGATACATTCATTCGTCACTTCTACGCCAGCTACCACCCCTACTACAACGGCAACCAGCCGCTGATTCATCCGCAGCCTGCCGGTATCGCAGTCACCGATAGCGCTGCGCGGTTTATCGGCTGGCATGCCATTACGATTTTGCGGGCCTCCCTCGACCCCAACGACGTGATGCGGGTCTACTTCTACAACCCCAATAACGACAGCGGTCAGGATTGGGGCGACGGCGTTAAGGTCAGCACGTCCGGCAACGGCGAGCGCTTTGGCGAAGCCTCTCTGCCATTTGAGCAGTTCACTTCGCGTCTCTATATCTACCACTACGACCCGTTGGAAAGAGGCGAGCTAGCCACAGTGACCGATGAAGAGCTAGCGCGCGTAAAAGGGTTTCTGCACCGCAGCTGGGGGGCGACCCGCATTCCACCGACCGACCTGCAGGCCGACCAAGGGCCCCGTTAACACGGGGCCTTCCAAACACTACAGACACGACCAAGATGATACGACTCGATCAACTGCTGGTCAGCCAAGGGCTGGCCAGTTCTCGTACCCGTGCCCAGCGGCTGATCAAAAACGGGCGCGTTTTTTTAAGCGACGGCACCTTGCTGAGCAAACCCTCTGAAAAATGGCCGACCGATGCCCCGCTCCGCGTGGAAGAGGACCCAGAAGAGCGCTACGCCTCACGCGCAGGGCTAAAGCTAGAAGGCGTTCTACAGGCGTTAGCCATGCGCTTAGAGGATAAAGGCGTGCTGGATATTGGCCAGTCCACGGGCGGGTTTACCGACTGCGCCCTGCATTTTGGCGCACGCCACGTAATAGGCGTGGAAGTCGGCCACGACCAGCTGGCAAGCCACTTACGCAGCGACCCACGAGTAACCTGCCTGGAAGGACTCAATGCCCGTCATATGAGCACCTCAGAGGCACTTTTGAGCACGCTTGCCGAACGGCCGATTGATCTTGCGGTGATGGATGTATCGTTTATATCCCAGACGCTGATTCTGCCTGAGATTGCCGCCCTACTGCCGCCTAGCGGGCAGCTGCTTTCGCTGGTAAAACCACAGTTTGAGCTAGACCCCGGTGCGCTGGATAAACGCGGCGTCGTGCGCGACCCTCGTCGCTACGCGGAGGTGGAGCAAAAAATACGCACCGCCTGCGAGCAGTGCGGGCTCGCCATCAGCCACTGGCAAGAGAGCCCAATTACCGGCAGCGACGGCAATCGGGAGTTTCTTCTTCTCGCCAGCAAGCCCTAGCGGTTAGCTCAACGTAGCAGGCGGGAGAGTTGGCTTGGACTGCACTTTCACCGACTCTCCCTGCTCAGGATGCAGCCAAACATCCAGCTGTTCAAAGGCAATCCGCACGCCCGCCTCTTTGAACAGCTCATCCACCCGGCAATTCACCTCATCGGCCGCAAACAGGCGGTCTAACAAGTCATTGACGAAAATACGCAGCTCAAAATTGAGGCTGTGAGGGCCGTAACTTAGGCAGAACACCTGCGGCTCAGGGTCATCCAGCACGCGGGCATTTTCATCGGCCGCTTGACGCAAAAGCTTATGCACCAGAGGCAAATCTGAACCGTGTGAGACCCCGTAAGTGAGCACCACGCGGGTCACATTGTCGGAGAGCGACCAGTTAATGAGCTGATCCGTGACGAAAGTCTTGTTGGGAATAATGATCTCTTTGCGGTCGAAATCGGTCACCGTGGTGGCCCGAATACGAATCTGACTCACCGTGCCGTGCAGGTTGCCTATGGTAATGGTGTCACCAATACGAATAGGGCGCTCAAACAGAATAATTAGGCCGGAAATAAAATTGGCAAAAATTTCTTGTAAACCAAAGCCTAACCCGACGCTCAACGCCGCCACCAGCCACTGCAACTTATCCCAGGACACGCCTAAGGTCGCCAGCGACATCACGATGCCGGTTCCCACAATGGTGTAAGAGAGCAGCGAGCTGATGGCATAGGCGCTCCCCTGCTTGAGCGCCAAGCGCGATAACACCATCACCTCCAGCAGGCCAGGCAGATTGCGAGCCGAAATAAAGGTGATGGCCACCACCAATAGCGCCGTGACAAAGTCCGAGATCGATAGCGCGTTGTCGACCAAATCTCCTTCAGCCGCATTCCAAAGCGATACCTGATCTAAATACCCCAAGACAGCGAGCAGGTCCGACCACACCAGATAGAGCAGCGCGCTAAAACCTATTAATAAAATAAGCTTAGAGAGCCGCAGCGACTGGGCGTTGATTTTTTCCATATCCAACGGCGGCTCTTCGACCACCTCTAGCCCACCTTCAGCACCCTCTTGTACCTGCGCACGGCGGCGGGCTAACGCACGGCGATAAGCTAACCGACGGGCGGCCACTGCCAAACTGCGCACCACCGTCGCCTCTACCACCACCCAAAGCCCCAGTAAATAGAGTGTAATGGCAAAGCGTGCCACTAATCTGAGCGCCGTATACTCATATCCCCACGCCACTAACCCAAGCAGCACCAAGGGCACAGCCGCCATCGCCAGACCCAATATCAGCCTGAAAAGCCGCACACCAAAAATCGGCACATGGGCAAGAATAAGCTGCGCCAGCCACCAGGCCATCGCAAGCAGCCCGCCCATGAACAGCGCCATCGCCACCGGGCGCTGAGCCAGCGGTGTTTCCATCTGCTCGGACATGGCAGCAATAGCAACCACCGGCACCAGGGCAATCCCCAGGCCGATCAACAGGCGGCGCAGCCGCACATTGTAAGCAGGCGCCCAGGTGAAGTGACGCTCTGCGACACCATCAGGCACCAGTAACCGCCGCCCGAGCGCAACAACGAACCAGCTCAGCCCAAGCTGCAGCAGGGCGGGCGCAAGCCCCAGCGCAAGGCCGCCTTCCGCAGTACGCAGGGCTACCCCCGTCCCTGCCAGCGCCAGCGGCCCAGGCAGCGCCAGCAGCGCATTGAGCAGTACCGCTTTGGGGGTGTGTAGCTGGGTATCGCTTTTCAAACGACCAATTTGTGAGTGAATCAACGCCAAGCGGGTTTTAATGCGTCCCCGCAGGGCAAGCAATATCACACCGAAAAGTAGCAGCGGCGCGCCTACCAACATATCCCAAGAGAGCCCTCGCCAGCGGGTAGGCAGTACCGCGCGCCACTCCCCTTCATGCCACTCCTGAGTGAGATAACTGGGCAGTTGACGTAGCCAGTTCACATCCAACGGGCGGCTGTTGGCTACCCAAAACAGCTGCTCATCAATGGTGGCGCGTAGATCATGAGTAGTGGAGAGCAGCTGCTGCTGATTGAGCTGTAGCTCGATGGCTGAACTCAATAGGCTGCCGTAGGCCTGCTCGAGCTGCTCCACCAGCTCACGGCGGGACTGATAAAGCCGCGTCAACGAGTCCACCAGCCCTGGGGTTACCTCGACCCCCGCCTCTTCAAGGCGCTGGGCAGCCAACCGCTCCCCTTGGCGGAGCTGGTCGCGCTGGCGAATAAGATCGAACTGTTTCAAGCGCAGGTCGGCAATCTCATCCTGCAAATCGCGCCGGGGCACTACGGCAGGCAGCGACTGGCGCTGCTCGCGGAGAATACGAGAGAGCAACTGACTACCGCGAATGGCCTCCATCTGCTCATTAAGGCTGCGCTGAAGCTGACGAACATGCTCTAACTGACGCTGCGCCTCGATGTTTTCACGCACAATGCCATTGGCACGGTCCGTCGCCCGCAGCAGCTCCAGGCTTAGCGTTTGATTGACCTGCTGAGCATTCAGCACGACGGGATGACCTTCCGCGATGAGCGGGTCATTTTTGGCGGCGTCGGCGATGGCCTGCTCAGACTGAAGGCGTCGCTGGCGGTCGATCACGCCCTGCAGCAGGCTAAGCTGCTGCTCTTGCTGATCGATCTGCAGGGCCAGCAGGTCACGGCGCTGTTGAGCCAGTTCACGCAGGCGGCTGTTGGCACTTAATTCACGCTGGTTCAGGCTGACCTCTTGCTCTGCCAGCGCTCGCTCTAAGCGCCACTGGATGAGCTGTGCATCCTCGCGAGCCGAAAGCTGACGATCCGCCAGCAGCGCAGCCCGAGTATCATGCTCACGGCGTAGCGTTTCAGCGCGCTGTAGCGCATCGGAAATGGCCTGCTGTGCCCGTTCGGGTAGCGTTTGAGCAGCTAACAGCTGGGAGTTCACCTCTGCCATCTGGCTCTGCAGTTGCTGCAGCTCCATCACGGCGTCAGCCTGCTCGGCTTCTAATGCCTCTAACGGCATATCACTGAGGTTATTGACCGAAAGCTGTTGGCTCTCCTCTTCGGCCTCATTAAGCTCGCGCTCTAAACGCAGCAATAATTCTGGTGCCTGATTCACCCGCTGCTCTAGCGCCTGCTGGCGCTCTTCGATGGCCTTGAGGCGCTCATAGGCCTGCAGTGCTGCGGTCAGCGCCGCCTGGTCACGCTTTTGGTCGGCGGTTAATTCGGCATCTAGCGACTCAATGGCCGCCAAGCGCTCAGTTAGCTCTGCTTCAGGAGGGACGCGCTCAACCGCAATAGTTTGAGCGGTTGCGGGACCAGCCAGCATCGCTACCATGTATAGGCAGCAAATGACGGCTTTCATGGCATTTCTCACCACGTTACTTATGCCTCATTGACATGTAAGCCCGCCGAATCGGGCAAGATTCCCATTGTCGGGGGTTATCAGTCGTTGCGCAATCCAGTTAGCTAGCGGGATATCGACAGTTGACTTGCACGAGCGGCATGTATAGAAACGACGCTGGCACCTCTTTCCTTAATTTGTGAGCCACGTTGATGGTTATCCAAAAACTGTTGTTAACCGGCCTAGTGGTGGTGGTAAGTGCTGATATGCTCAGCCAGAGCGCCCAGGCCGACACCCAAGAAGAGATTGAAGCGCGTATTCGTGCACTGAATACCGAGCTTTATCAACTGCGCCAGCAACTGCAGCAAATTGACGCACCTGAGGAAGCAGCCCAAGGCGTTCCTCCTAAGCAGTTGCCGGAAGAAGTTGCTCTGGAGGACCTGAGTGATCGTCGCCAGTTGGAGCAGGAGTCGTCGCGTAACCCGTTTGCAATCACCACACACCGAACCAACTATCTTTTTCCTGTCAGCTATAACACCAATAAGAATGCTGAGGACTTCCGCAGCATTTCTGAAGACGTAAGGCCTAATAGCGGAGAGGTGAAGTTCCAATTTAGCGCCAAATTTAATATGGCTGAAAATGTGTTTGGTGATATCGGCGATGTCTATTTTGCCTACACTCAGCGCAGTTGGTGGCAAGCGTACAATACCGATGCTTCCTCCCCCTTCCGGGAAACCAACTACGAGCCCGAAATATTTATCGACTTTGATAACGCTTGGAGCGCGCTGGGCTGGGTAAATACTCGCAACCGGATCTCTTTTATTCACCAATCCAATGGTCGTTCCGACCCGCTTTCGCGTAGCTGGAATCGTGTCTATCTGGAGAGCACCTTCCAGAGCGGTGACTGGGCGCTAACGCTGGCTCCTCACTGGCGCGTACCTGAGTCTGAAAGCGATGACGACAACCCGGATATCGAGCGTTTTGTCGGCTATGGGGATATTCGTCTTGCCAAGCGTTTACAAAATAACCATGAATTCGCGGGGCAACTGCGTGGCAATCCAAGCACGGGTAACTACGGCACCCAGGTTGACTATAGTTGGCCAGCGTTTAACGGTGTGCGCGCCCATGTACAGTACTACTATGGCTACGGTGAAAGCATGATTGATTACGATAATCGCGTGCACCGTTTAAGCCTTGGTTTTAGTCTTAACCCACTATTTAGCGCCACCGGGCTGAACCGTTAAACGACAAGGGTTGTCTATCAGGTGGCGGCTGCTATGCTGAAGTCGTCACTCATTTACTCGTCAAAGGAAGACATCATGGCAAAACGTAATACAGATACCTCCGCACGCGCTGACCAGTTGAAAGAAGACCTGCGTCACCTCAGCGAAACAGTCGAAGAGCTGATGAACGCAACCTCCAAAGACGCCAGCAGCGAAATGCGCGATCTGCGTGAGCGTGCCGAGCGACGTTTAAAAGATACTCGCACTCGCCTAGAAGCCCGCGGAGAACGTTTCTACGAAGACACCCGCGAAACGCTCTCCGAACAGGCAGAGTGTTGTGACCGTTATGTCCATGAAAACCCCTGGACCAGCATCGGTATTGGCGCCGCCGCTGGCCTTGTCGTTGGTATGCTGCTCGGGCGTCGCTAATGGCTTTGGGTCCCACCCAACGCGTCTTTTCTGCCGCCAAACGCCTGCTGAAATCACTGGTAGCTAACAGTGAAACGCGCCTGCGTTTGGCGGTTTTAGAGCTAGAAGAGGAGCGCGCGCGTTTACTGGTTTTGCTGTTACTTGCGGGTGCCAGTCTACTGCTCCTGCTATTAGGCGTTGCCACGCTTACGGCGCTGGTGGTGGTTCTCTTCTGGGATACTTATCGATTAACGGCAATTAGCGTCAGTGCTGGTATACTGATAGCTCTCAGTATTTTGCTGGCAGTTATTGCCCTGCGTCAGGCCAAGCGCCATACACTGCTAAAAGAGACGTTAAAGCAGCTTGCCGCCGACCGTGCACTGCTGGAGGTGAATGAGGATGACTCGTCACAACAGCGCCGCTAAACTACCGAGCCGAGCAGAACGCAAAGCAGCCCTGCTGGCGGAACTGGAACAACAGCGTATCGATATCTTAGTCGATAGCGACACGCTACAGCGGGCATCATCGCCGCTGGACAGAAACTGGAAAAGCCTCAAGCTTCCCCTGTACGCCATTGGCGGCATTGCGGCCCTGCGCATTATGCGCCACCCGGGCGGCGCCATGGTCGTAGGCCGAAAAGCCCTAGCGGGCTATATGCTGCTGCGTAAGTTCAAGCTGTTGGCTAAAATAGCTACCTAGCGTCTCACTGCTCTATCTTTAAGAACCATTTTAAGAACTACTAGGTTAAGAACTACTAGGGCCTTAAGTACTTCTAAAAGCCGTTACGGCATCACCGTAGCGGCTTTTTTAGTAGCTCCATTTTAGCAAGTTAGCACGCCTGGCCGCAGGCCACACCGCTTGCCCAGGCCCACTGAAAGTTATAACCGCCTAGTTGGCCCGTCACATCCAGCACCTCCCCAATAAAGCGCAGTTGAGGTAGATCCTTTACTTCAAAGGTTTTGGATGAAATGGCGTCGGTGCTGACACCACCCATCGTCACCTCGGCCGTGCGCCACCCTTCGGTGCCTGCAGGTTTTAGCTGCCACTGATTTAGCCGCTGGGCCCAAATATCTAGCGCTTCGTTGCTATATTGCGCCAGCGGGCTAGTTAAATGCTGATCGGGATACCACTCTAATAGCGCCTGAGCAAAGCGCTTGGGGAAACGCTCGCCTAGCCAGGTCGACAGCAGCCGCTTAGGGGTTTCCTGGCGCGCATGGCGCAAAGCGTCAGCCGCGTCTTCGCCCGGCAAGAGGTCGATAGAGATAGCGTTTCCCGGCTCCCATACGCTGGAAATTTGTAGCATAGAAGGGCCGGATAGCCCCCGATGGGTAAACAGCATCGGCTCGACAAAGCGCTTCTCTTTGCAGCTCACCGCCGTGGGTACGCTAACCCCGGAAAGCCCGGCGGCCCGCTCTTTCCAGCTATCGCTTAGGGTAAACGGCACCAAACCTGGGCGGGTAGGCAGCACCTCTAAGCCAAACTGGCGGGCAATATCGTAGCCAAACCCTGTGGCCCCCATAGTGGGAATGGAAAGCCCTCCGGTCGCCACGACCACCACCCCTGCATCAATCGTGCCCAGGGACGTGGTCAACCGCATCCCCTCACCCTGACGCTCCAGCCGAGAAACGGATGTGCTCAGTTTAATCTCCGCCCCGGCCCACTCACATTCGGTCAAGAGTACCCGCACGATCTCTTTGGCGGAATCTGCGCAAAATAGCTGCCCTGGCGCTTTTTCCACATACTCAACGCCATGGGTTTCTACCAGCGATACAAAGTGTTCTGGGCGATAACGTTTTAATGCAGAAATGCAAAAATAAGGATTTTCAGAGTAAAAGTGTCCAGGCGCTGTATCAAGATTGGTAAAGTTACAGCGGCCTCCCCCAGACATAAGAATTTTTTTACCCGCTTTGTTCGCATGGTCGACCACCAAAACGCGTCGCCCGGCATAGCCAGCCTGTGCCGCGCACATTAAACCAGCGGCACCTGCGCCAATGACTACGACGTCGTAGACCATAACTGAGGCTCCCAGAGTGAAAAGGCGGGCATTTTAACAGGTAAGAAGCGCCAAACTACTGTACATTTTAAAAACTCATGTATAAGAATCGCACAAGATACTGCCTATTCGCCTCAACAATGTTGCAGGTAATGACTTACTATCATCGCCGATTGCGGAATATTTCAATAATACTGAGACACTTATGATCGCTTTTAAACGCTCCTTTTGCTGCCTCTTGCTACTCCTTGGATGGGCTTCTATTGCCAGCGCACAATCAAAGCCGCCTGTGATTGGTTATTACGTTGAGACAGAGACCTGGTCCGACCCGCTGGAAGCACTAGGCACCTTACGTGCTGATGAAAGCGTGACCTTATCGGCCACCGTAACCGACACCATTGCAGAGATTAACTTCGATGATGGCGAGCAGGTAGAGCGCGGTCGTTTACTGGTTCGTTTGGAAGACGCCGAAGAGCAAGCACTGCTAAGAGCCGCCCAGGCCATTACCGATGAGCGGCGAAACGCTTCTGACCGCGCTTCGCAGCTGCAGCAGCGCAACTTAGCGGCTAGAGCAGACGTAGAAGACACTCAATCCCAGCTGCGCCAAGCACAAGCCGATGCCCAAGCTCTGGAAGCTAGACTGGAAAATTACCGGATACACGCGCCGTTTAGCGGCCGCGTAGGATTTCGTGACGTCAGTGTGGGCACCCTCGTCACCCCCGGCATGGCGTTGGTGACGCTAGATAAGCTAGATGTAATGAAACTCGATTTTACCGTACCAGCGGTATTTTTGGGGCGGCTATCCGCCGGGTTAAGTCTTAGTGCCACCACGGCGGCGTACCCAGACGAGGTATTTCGCGGCGACGTTGCCAGCATTGGCACAAGGATTGACCCGGTATCCCGTAGCGTTAGCGTGCGTGCCGAGTTGGCCAATCCAGACTTAAAGCTGCGGCCCGGCATGCTGATGGAGGTCATTGTTCAGCAGCGCGTACGCAACACGCTGGTGCTGCCTGAAGC
>NZ_JAMZBE010000001.1:0-68888 GCF_024158645.1 Halomonas sp. 707B3 | reverse complement strand
AGTGGGTAAATCGCGGCGGTGGGCAGGCGCATCATCTCACTGTCGCCGGTAATGCCTAGCTGCCATGGCCCCTCGGCATCGCGTAGGGTTAGCCAGCGCGTTGGGTGGCTAGGCTGATTAAGCAGTAGCGCATCGGCAGCGATGTGTCGATGATGAGTGGGCGTACTATCGATGCGTTGAATATAGCGCGCTTCTAAGGCCACACGGTGGCCGCTAGCTTGAAAGCATACGCAGGCGACATAGCTCACGGCCTAACCAAGCCCTTTTTGATAGGCGCGAAACAGGGCATCAGGGTCCAGGAGGGCCGTGGCACGCTGCTCGTCACTAGGTTGCCACAAAGCGCTGACGTAGGGGCGTAACGTGCTAGGCAGTGTTTCGGGAGGCGTTTTGAAGGCGCTGACAGGCAGTTCGCAAACATCGTCGAGCTGGTCGATACGTACTGCGCTGCGTATCTCTCCCGTATGGACGATCAAGAGCATACCCTCCGCGTTAGTATCGGGTAGCCCAAGCAAGGGCTGTAGCGTAATCAACGACTCTATATTGCCACGTAAGTGAATCACCCCTTCCGTAGAGGCGGGCAAGCCTGGCACAAAATAAACGGGTGTATCACCCTTAAGAATTTCACTCACCGCATGACCGGGCAGAGCAAACGGCTGGCCGGATAGTTGAAACAACACCACCTGCTGACTTGGCTCGTCTACATCGACAATCGTTGTGTCGTCACTGCGTTCGCTGAACGCTTGCTCAAAGGTCACACCCTGTGACTCATGGGTGGGCTGTGGGGAATCCGTCATCGTCCTGCTCCTTGCTGGTGACCACCTGATTGCGCCCCTGGTGCTTGGCGCGATAGAGCGCTTGGTCGGCGCTTAGGCGCAGCGACTCCGTAGACGGCTGTGTGGGAAAGCTGCTAACCCCCGCGCTGAAAGTACAGCTAAAACGCGCGCCGCCTGCATGGAACTCTACCTGCTCGAAATCAATACGCAGGGTATCAATCAATTCGCTGGCGCGCTCATCACTAACACCCTTGAGCAGTATCACAAACTCTTCGCCGCCATAGCGGCCGATAATATCGGTCATACGCAGGCGGGTTTTGAGTAGCCTGGCCAGAGTGATGATCACTTGGTCACCTGCCAGGTGGCCGTGAGTGTCATTGACCGACTTGAAGTGGTCAATATCGATCATAGCCATCGCGTGCTGGGTGTTATCTCGGTAGCCTTGTGCTAGCGCTTTACTGATGAGATCAGTGGTAGAGCTATGGTTGTAAAGCCCAGTCATGCTATCGCGGGTCATTAGTGAGCGCAGCAGGCGCAGCCGCTCCGCGCGCAGCTTGACCGCCGATACCAGCTCTTCAGGCACCACCGGTTTGGTGATAAACGCTTCGACGCCCGCCGTCATGGCTGAGAGCTGCTTTTGGCTATCGGTCTCACTGGAAAGATAAATAATTGGCAGGCCAACGTATTCAGGCTGCTGGCGGATAATGCTGGCTAGCTCCTCACCTGAGCAAACAGGCATATACACATCGACCAGTAGTAGGTCGGGGCTGAAGCGCTCAAGGGCGTTCAAGGCTTCTGCAGGGTGATTGACCTGCTGTACTACCATACCTGCTGCTTCTAAGAGTAATGCATGGTAGGCAGCTACTTCCGGTTCATCGTCTACTACCATCACGCGCAGCGGTTCGTCATCTAACGGCGTGGTGAGTTCATCCACTGCTAACATGAGGTCTAGTGGTTTAACCGGTTTCGTGAAATAGCCGTTACATCCTGCCCGCACAGCGCTTAGCCGGGAGTGAAAGTCATTGTGTGATGAGAGGACAATAGAGGGTAAGCGCTCGCCCGTTAGCTTATTTAAGCTGGTGAGCGTTTCGGTGCCCGCGGTATGCCCTAAAGGGAACTGCACATCCATGATAATGGCATCGGGACGGCGAGTAATAACGGCATTAAAGAACGTATCGGTATCTTCGAAGTGCACCACCTCGTGCCCGAAACAGCGTAAATGATGCAGTAACTGGCTAACTTGGTCGGGCTCATCGTCGCATAGATAGATTAAACGCTGACGCTTACTGCGGGTTTGTGCTGGTGCGGGCGAAAATTCCACGCTGTTCAGCGCAGCTAGCGCTTTCTGTTGACCCGGCAGCGATTCTAAGCGCTGCTGCTCCTGGGCCAGCTGTGTGAAGATAAGTTCCACTACCTCTGCCGAGACGGAGGGGTTATTGAGAGCGGTTTCACCCTGATCCGCCAGCATGGCAATACGTTCAAACCCTAAGGAGCGGCCAGTACCTTTCAGGCTATGAAAGAAACGGTGCAGCTCGGGGGCAAGCCGTGCTTCAGCCTCTGGGGATGTGCGACTTTGCTGCCATTGGGCAGTGATTTGCTGCAGACGAACCGGTAACTGTTCAATAAACCGTTGGCGCAGTTGGTTGAGTTTATCGTGCAGCGAAGGAGCTGGAGGTGACATCAGACTACCTGTGCAAGTGGGCGAACAGTGAGCGGGCCAAATAACTGCATGGATTTAACTACCAAGCGCTTGAGCAACCGCGTGCTCAAGAGTGGTTTCAAGCGCGGCATCTTTTTGCAGGCAGGCGCTTAGGCCAGACGTTTGGTGCAACTGTTCATTCGGCATGTCGCCCGTTAGCAAAATAAAGGGCAGTGTGACCCCTTGTTCTCTCAGCATCTCAAGTAGCTCAATGCCATTAATTAACGGCATGTGCATGTCACTGACGATCAGCGCGATATCGTCATGCGTGTCCAACTGGCTGATGGCCTCCATAGCGTCGTTGGCGAGCAGGACATCGTGGCCCTGAAACTCCAGTAGCGCCCCGGTCATTTCCCCAGCGAGGGGGTCGTCGTCTACGACCAATATACGCATGTTAATCCCCTGTCTTGAAGAAGGCTTAGCCCAGTAGGGCTTTTAGCGTCTCCACTAAGTTATTTTGATCAAAGCTGCCTTTCACGATGTAGGCGTCGGCACCTACCTCCATACCGCGTTGGCGGTCAGCCTCTTTTTCACGTGACGTGATAATAATAATTGGCTTATGACGGTAGTGGTCATTTTCGCGCAGACTACTGGTCAGAGCAAAACCATCCATTACGGGCATTTCAACATCGGTGAGCACAGCATCAAAGGATTCGGCGAGAGCTTTGTTTAAACCGTCGCGGCCGTTTTCTGCCAGCGTCACCTGATAGCCCCACGCTTCGAGTACATCTTTTTCAATCTCGCGGGTGTTGAGCGAGTCATCCACAATAAGGACGCGGTGCCTTTGAGGAGCCGCCGTCGTCGGCTTGCTATCACGCTGCACAACATGCCGGGCTTGCTCTAAAAGGGCAGGAACGTGCAATAGACTGACCAGCTCATTGCGCCCTTGAGACACCATGCCGGATACCAGCGGCAGGTAGCGTAGGTGTTCGGGGAGCGGCTTAATGACCATGTCGCGCTCATCGACTAGCGCATCGACAATCAGCGCCAGCTTCTGCTGACGCTGATGCACGACCAGCAACAATACGTTTTCTGACAGGCGTTCTGGAGTCGGGAGCGATAATAACGCCGCGAGTGAGACGACTGGCACAAACTCATTGCGCAGAATGAGGGTAGGTTGCCCAGCAGCGTCAATAAAGCTACTAGGTGAGCGCTCAACAAGCTCTGCAACGTGAGGAGCTGTGACGCCTAAGGTAGTTTGCCCAACCTTGACCAGGAGTACCCGCATCATAGCGAGCGACAGCGGCAGGCGAAGGGTAAAGCGCGTTCCTTTGCCAGGTTCGCTGGTGAGCTGTAAATCGCCGCTGAGTTCGTCAGCAATGGTGCGTTTAACCACGTCCATACCGACGCCACGACCAGAAAAATCGGTAATCATGGTTTTCGTAGAGAACCCGGGTAGCAATATTAGTTCCAGGGTTTGCTGTTCACTCAGCGCTATCAGCTGCTCTTCGGTGAGTAGCTGTTTTGCCAGGGCTTTTTGGCGCACGGCCTCTAGGCTAATCCCTGCACCGTCATCGCGCATTTCTACCACGACCCAGCCACCGTCCTGCCAGGCTTCTATCGTTAGCTGGCCGCGTGGTGGTTTGCCTGCGGTTTGGCGCTGTTCAGGAGTCTCTAAGCCGTGATCCAGGGCGTTGCGTAGCAGGTGGATCAAAGGGTCGGAGAGCCGATCGATCATTTGACGGTCTAGCTCGATTTCACTACCTCGCACTCGGCAGTCTACGGTTTTACCTAATGAATGTGCCAGCTCTCGGGCCATTTGAGCAAGTGGGTCAAAGACCACGCTTAGCGGCAGCATGCGCATTTGCAGTGCCCGCTCGTGTAGGTCGCTCATCAGTGAGTCATGGCTTAGCACGCTATTTTTTAACTCGCGGCTGAAAGCGTGAAAGGTACTTTGGTGCTCTGCCGGTAGTGCCTTCCCTAACCTTTGGGCTTGCTCCACTAAGCTATGTAAATGGTGGTGGCCGGAAAGGACCTCGCCCATCAATCGGATCACGTCATCCAAGCGGTCTACACGCACGCGCACGGTGTCAGTGAGGGCTAGTGAAGAGGAGACAGGAGGAGTTTGCTCACTATCAGCTGCCACTGGTGTCTCTACAGTGGGGGCGGCTGGCGCAGTAGGCTGAGTGCTTTCAGGTAGCGTGCCCGTCGCGGCGGCTTCCAGTGCTTGGCAAAGGGCGTGGTTGGTGTCTGGAAGCTCTTCAGGCTTCGCGCCCTGATTCAGCTGAGCGACTAGATCTGACAAAGCATCAATAGCTTGATTAAGCAGGCTGATGGCAGCCGGTGAAGGCGTTTGACTACCATCACGAAAAGCACTCAGTAGCTCTTCGGTGCTGTGGGCGATGGCTGTGATAGGAGCGAGCTTCAGCATCCGCGAGGAGCCTTTTAGCGTATGCGCTGCACGAAATAGCTCGTTGATGCGCTCCTTGTCGGCATCTCCCTGCTCTAGTGTGCTTACCCCTTCCCGCAAACGGGGGATATGGTCGGCGGCTTCTTCCACAAACCGCTGAATGAAACGTCGAATATCCAGCGCCATTAACCAACTCCCTGTATGGCGGTTTGCTCATCTAAGTAGCGTTTTGCGAGGAAACAGGCGTCCCCAGGCGGTAGCGGTGGGCTAATGGCTTGTAGCGCGCCGGTGGCTTTAGGCGAGGTTTCCAATAGGCGCACCACCGCCGCATAGCCCCGTTGGCGCTGTGTCGGGTTATCAGGCAGTTCACCTTGGCGCAGCAGCTCAGCTTGATAAAAATGGGCAGGCCAGCACTCTGGGGCGACATACAAGGCCCGTTTGAAGTAGTCAAACGCCTGCTGAGGCTGCTGCTGCCAGCGGGCAACCAAGCCTGCTAGCAGCAGTGCATCCACGCACCAGGGCTGCGCTGCTAGCAATGGGGCAAGCAGGTGGTCGGCGTCGCTAAAGCTATTCTGGTTGAGCAACTCATGGGCATGGCGAAGCGTGTCATGGAAAGAGTGCGTGGACGGCTGAGGGGCTGTTGCCTCTGGCTTGCAAGGAGGAGGCTCGGCGTGAAGCGGGGGGCTATGCTCAATCGCAAGCTCACTGCTCTCTTTGGGTGTAGAAGGCAAGGAAGGCGAAGAGGGGACGCTGTCTGATTCATCAATAAGTTCAACGCTCATAGGGGTAGGGCGGTACCTATGGGCAGGCTGGACAGTCGCTGATGGCTGCGCTTGAAAATAAAAAATCCCTTGCTCTTCAACAAGCGATAACACACCCAAGTCGTTGCCCAGGGTTTCGGTGACTCCACATAGCACAATACCGCCAGGCGCCAGTAGCTGTTTTAAGTGCTGCTGAATCGCCCGCCGGGTCGCTTCGTCAAAATAGATCGAAACGTTACGGAACAGGATCACATCAAAGGGGCCATCTAGCTCATGCTCGCCGGGTCCCAGCAGGTTAAAGGAACGAAATGTGACCCATTGCCTTATTGCATCGACTAACTGAAAACTGCGCCCAGCCGGGGAAAAGTAACGCGCTTTAAGAGCGGTAGGCAGCGCGCGAAAAGCCATTCCGCCGTAAACACCTGCTTGGGCTTTGTTCAGCACCTGATGATCCACATCGCCGCCGGTAATCTGGAACAGCTGCTTGGCGCGTTCGCCGTAACGCTCCAGCAGCGCCATGGCGATACTATATGGCTCTTCTCCTGACGAGCAACCGGCGCTCAGTAGGCGTAGCGGTGGCTGCTTGTTGACCAGTTGGCGAGGCAAATAGGTGTCGGTTAGCCAATCCAGAGCTTCGGGCTCACGGAAAAAGTAGGTTTCATTCACCGTTAATTGGCTAATGAAATTATCAAACAGGACGCTGTCCTGCTGGAGGCGGGCGATCAGCGTTTCTGAGTCGTAAATACCGGTAAGGTCGTTGAGTAGGGCGACCGCCCTGGCCAGCCGCGCCTCGGCCAGTCCTTCCAGGTGTAGCCCGCAGCGCTGGTGTACCAGCCGTTTAAAGGGGGCCAGCGTACTCATTGCGGCTCCCGCCGAGACGGATGGGGGGAGCCAACCTCATGCAGCAGCTGTTCGGGTAGGTCGCTTAACGCGACCACTTTTTGTATGACGCCTGCGTTCACGGCTTCTTGGTTCATGCCGTAAATCACCGAGCTTGCCTCATCCTGGGCAAGGGTTGTGCCGCCGGCAAGCTGGATGGCGCGCAGGCCCCTTACCCCATCACGCCCCATGCCCGTCAAAATGACGCCGATCGTATCAGGCCCGTAGACACTGGCGGCGCTATGCAGGAGCACGTCGCAGCTGGGCCGGTAGAGGGCATCCTGGGAGCTGGGCAGCAAGCGAAAACGGTGCTGGGGGGTGACGCATAGGTTGCTTTCCGAAGGCGACAAATAGATATGCCCCGGCGCTATCCGCTCACCCTCTTTTGCGACGCTGACGGGTAAGGCGCAGAGCGTGCCAAGCCAGGTTGCCATCCCTTCGATAAAACCAGGGCTAATATGCTGTGCGATCATGATGGGAGCAGGGAAGTTCTGGGGGAGCTTGCTAAGTAACCTGGCCAACGCCTGTGGGCCGCCGGTTGAACAGGCAATGGCGACAATGCGCTGGTAGTGGCGGGTGGCGGCTGGGCAAGGGCTTGCCACGGGAAACTCGGTTAACGGTGGCGAAGGGGGGGGACGACGGCGTAGCCGGGTGATGACGGCCACGCCGGAGAGCAGCCGCACTCTAGCTCGGAGCCGCTCCGCATCTTCACTATCCAGCGTTGGTTTAGGCAGCACTTCGAGCGCACCGACTTCCAGCGCTTGGTAGGCCGTTTCCGCATCTGAACGGTCGCTAATCACAAGGATCGGCACACCTTTGGTATGCATGATCTCTTCGATGGCGCTTAGGCCATCCATCACCGGCATATTCAGATCCATCGTGATGAGCTGCGGTGCAAGGTGTCGCGCCATATCAATGGCTTCCTGGCCGTTGGCGGCTTCACCGACGATCTCAATATCGCCATCGTTGGTCAGGATATCACGCAGCACATCCCTCGCTAGCTGGCTGTCATCCACCATCACTACCCGAATTGCACTCATCAAAGCATCCTCACGTGGTGCGTGGCGGGCCGTCTTGTTGCTGTGCCAGCGTAAACTCCTGGACAAGCTCGTTAAGCTCTGCCGACATCTGGATCATATCCTCGCTAATCTCGGTAATGCTGCGAACGGACTGGGCATTGCGGGTGCTGGCGGTATCGATATCGCGCAGCGCAATCACCACTTGGTTGCTGGCCGTTTTCTGCTGCTGGGTAGAGAGCGAGATTTGCTGGGCGGCGCTGCTGGTTTGGCTGGCGGCTTTTAACAGGGCCTCTAGGTCCTGTGCGGTGCTCTTACTGGCTTCAACCCCTTGCTCGATGGTGGTCGCGCCCTTTTCAGAAGCCACGACGAGCCGGTTGATAGCCTGCTGGATATCGTCGGTATGGCCTTCGATCTCATGGGTGGAATCCGTTACGCTATCGGCCAAGCGACGGATCTCGTTCGCCACGACGGAGAAGCGACGCCCCGACTCCCCGGCGCTGGAGGCCTCCAGGGCGGCATTGAAGGCGATGAGCTTGGTTTGCGCTGCCAATGTATTGATCAGCTCCATTACTTTGCTGATTTGTTTGGATTTGGCGCCCAGCGTCATAATTTCGGTCAGGCTTTGCTCGCTATCGGTACGGATATCCTGCATTTTGGCCTGCAGCAGCTGCATGGCGGTGCTGCCTTTACGGCTGCGCTCTAGCGTTTGGTTAGCCACGTCCACCACCGACTGCGAATGGTCGGCAATCTGGGTAGACGAAGTGGATAGCTCCTCCATAGTGGAGGTGATTTCGGCAACCGATGACGCCATTTCTTCAACCGCCGCCGCCATAGTTTGGTTGGCTTCGTGGCTAATATCGCCACCCTGGACACCGGAAAGTCCCGCTGTTTGGGCTAGCCGGTCGGCAACCTGGGTGAGTGCCGCCGCGTTAGTGGAGACCGCTTGGATAGCTCGGGAGAGGCGTTCCAGTAGTTCATTGGTTTGATCGGCTAGGTCGCCTAGTTCGGCTTGGTCGTCGGTTTCTATGCGCCGCGACAGGTCGAGACTGTGCGTGATCTCTTTGAGCTGATGCTGAAAGCGTGTCAACGGCCGAGTCAGACTACTGGTCAGTGGGTAGAGCACAACCAGCCCGGCGAATAGGATAAGCAGGCCAATGCCGCTCGACTCCATGAAGCGTTTACGGGTCAGGTTAAGGTACGCGGTCTTATTTGCCTCAACCGCTAAGTGGCGCTGCAATTTAGGCAGCCAAAGCGTGCCAACCAACCAGGTTTGGCCGTCGCGCTCTATTTCATGGATTTGGGTTGTGCCGTCGCGCAGTAGTTGCTGCGATAGCGGCTCGGGCAGCGTTCCCACAATGCTTTCGCTATCGTTGCCAAGCTGGTCGCCTTCGCTACTTACCAGGTAGGCTTGTCCGGTGTCGCCTAAGCGAAAATCCTCAATCAGTGTGGTGATTTGGGAAAGATCGATACCCGCACCCGCCACGACTAAGGGCTGGCCACTGCTCGTGTTTACGGCGCTGCGATAGTTAATGAAAACAAAAGGCTCGGAAGGCGAGAAAGTATCACTATCTAAATTAAGTTCATACGTATTGTTTCGGTCAATAAATTGATAGTACCAGTCATCTACGCCACCGGGTGGTTGAATAGAGCGCTGTAAAAATTCGCCGTCGCGCAGTTGGAAATAGTAGCCCTGTCCCTGGTACTGGGCGGCAATAAACAGCAGCTCGCTATCCAACTGGCCCATTAAGCGTGATAGGTAGGTCGTAATATCTGCCTGGCGATCTTCAGGGAGCCCGTCGCGTATCCACTGCTCAATAAAGTAACTGTTGGCCAGACTTGCAGAAACGCTAAGGTCCTGGCTAAGGCTCAGGTTAATGCGTGCGGCAAGCCCCTCCACATGGGCAGGCAGCTCCTCGTCATAGAAGTTACTAAGATTTGCTTGGCTATCGGAACGTGCTTGAAGGAATAGCGCCAGCAGCATGGCAAGTGCTAGTACGGTGCCGAAAGATATAAACAGCCGTAGCCGCAATGGCAGGGATTTCCAGTGCGCTGTCATTATTGCTATTGCTCCAAGTGAACCGATGACCAAAAGAGGGACGCCTTACCACCCTTGTTACCAGCGTATTAAACCGCCGCTAGTACGCAATGATAACAACGATTTCAGCGACTTTTAGGGTGTGTGTCCAGTTTTTATACTAACGCGGCTTAATCGGTTACTAGAAAAAAAGAATGATCGAGCAATTAAATAATGGCGTGGGGAATAAAGCACGACGTATCTTTAGTGATACGCCCCACGTCCTCTCGAATGCCCATGCCACAGGCGCGATCGCCCACTACCCAGCTACCAATTAACGCGTGTTTGTCGCCAAAGCGCGGCAGCGGGTGGTATGCCTGGCGTATCCACGGGTTATCAGTGTAAGGCCCGCCGACGCTCTCTTGCTGGCCGCTGGGCGTTATCAAGCTGATATTGCTCCCTTCCCGTGAGAAAAACGGCTTGCGCACCCAGCCTGCTTCCAGCGGCGAGTGACTATCTTTTTCAAAATACGCCGGTAGCAGATTCGGGTGCCCTTCAAACTTTTCCCACAGCAGCGGCAGAATCCCTTTATTGGAGAGCACGGCTTTCCAGGGCGGCTCAAACCAGTGGGTGTTGAGCTGCGTGACCGCCTCGCCAAACTCTTCTACCGCCATCTCTTCCCATGGGTAGAGCTTGAACAGCGCGGTAATCGGCTGGTCATCCAAATCGACAAAGTGCTCGACTCCCTGCGCAACGCCAATGTCTTCGATGTAAATAAACGGCGCCTGTAAGCCTGCCTGCAGGGCGATATCCTGCAAGTAGCTGACGGTGGCGCGCTCCTCGTCGCTGCCTTTTACACAGGAGAAGTAAAGGGTGCGGTTTTCCAAGCGGTCGCCCAGATGCGCCATGGCATTGAGCAGGCGTTCTTGAATCGAGTTGTACTGGTCGGCATGGCGGGGCAGGATGCCTTGCTCAATGGCCTGCTCCAGCCACACCCACTGGAAAAAGCCCGCTTCATAGAGCGAGGTGGGCGTGTCGTAATTGAGCTCTAAAAGCTTCGCGGGGCCGTTACCTGAATAGGCAAAGTCCATGCGCCCATACAGCGGCGGCTGCCCGCTGCGCCAGGAGTGGTGGATGATGTCCCACATATGCTCGGGGATCGCGAGGCGCTGCATTAAAGCATTGGAGTGGCAGACCTTATCAACCAGCTCCATACACATCTCGTGCAGGGCTTCGGTGGGCGCTTCGATCTCTTGCTCTACCTGCTCCAGGGTAAACTGATAGTAGGCGTCCTCTTTCCAGTAAGGCTCGCCATCGATGGTGTGGAAATGAAACCCCAGCTCTTTGGCCAGGGTTTTCCATTGCGGGCGTTCAGGAACGTTGATTCGCAGCATAGTGGCTCCCAAGGGAGTGGCTAAGAGCCCCAAGAGGCCGAGCGGGTGCCCAGGCCGCGCCGCGTTGTGGCTTGGCGGTTTTGCACCACTGAGCTACGCATGGCCTCGTTACGCTGATTGACCCGCTGGGAAGCTTGGCTAGTAGCGGTGTTCCAGTTGCCCTGGTTTTGGCGGTTGCGATAGACCGGCTCTTGATACACCCGTTCAAACGAGCGCCCTCGGCTGGTATTCGCCAGCATGTTACCGACCATATAGCCCATCATAGCGGGCATGAACCAACCGCCGCCGCCCGTTGCCTGGGCTTGCTCATCGGTGGGGGCTGCGCAGGCGCCTTCGCCGTGTTCGGCTTCGCAGGCTTCTAGGGTGTCGAAGCGCGGCACGGACTCTAGAGAGGCCTCGTAAGCATCTTCGCAGGCGCTGCGGGTGTACACGTTGGCGGCTACGCACTCTTCGACGCCTTGATAGCTTTTGGGCTCGTCGAAGCGTACATCGGTCAGGTGCTCGTCCTCTGCGGGCTGGGTGCAGGCGGTCAAACCGAAGGCGCTCGCTCCCATCATCGCCAAAGAGAGGCGCGCGCTGCGCTTACGGCGGGGCAGGTGGGTAGGTTGGGTCTGCTTTTCCATGAGAGCGCTCCGTTACCAGGTCATTGAGGCCGCGTTGATCAAGCCCACGGCAATCGAGATGCTGCCCACCAGCGTGCCGTAGGCCTGATGACCTTCGGTGATGTGCTGAGACAAGCTCTCGCCCTGGCGGCGTAGAAATAGTTTTAGGCCAAAGAACGTGGCGATCTGCACGCCGAAGGCCACCACGCCCCACAGAATGAAGTCGATATAGCTAATGGAGTGGGCCATGGCGCTGTAGAGCGGCAGGGTGAAACCCAGAATAGAGCCGCCGTAAGCGGTGGCGGCCGCCGCATTGCCCGCTCGAATCAGTGCCCACTCGTGGTGTGGGGTTAGGCGGCTATAGCAGTACATAAAAGCCACCAGCAGCGCGAGCGCGCCGAGCAGGTAGGCAAAGAAAGACGGTAATCCCTGTAGGTAGTGCAACATGGCGGTGCGCATCCTTGTGGTTAATGACGTGTGGTCAGTCAACAGTCAGCATTGTGACATAGCTTAGCCGGAGAGCGGCAATCATCCACCGCCTTTCGTCGCGCCGCTTAGTAAGTAGTAAAAAAACCTATTTTTTGACTTTTGTTGCGACTAAAGGCTAATAGATGAATCGTGTCACCCGCTTAAAATCCCGCGATGCTTGGTATTTTTACCTAAACTCACCGTGTCGTATCGCTTGATACCGCTCTTCGTGCCCCTGTTGGGCACCGCTTCAGACGCGACCGCATCGAAGGATCCTCCCCCATGCATGCCCTAACCCTGGCATCGTTTCTGTTCTTTACGGGCCTGGTGGCCTTTGTCACATGGCGCATCACACGGCGTGATGACCACCGCAGCACCAGCGGCTATTTCCTGGCAGGTCGCACGCTGACCTTTCCGCTGATCGCAGCGTCCATGCTGATGACCAACCTCTCCACCGAGCAGATGGTGGGGCTGAACGGGTCCGCGTTTACCGATGGTTTAAGCGTCATGGCGTGGGAAGTGATCGCCGTGATTGCCCTGGTGGCGTTGGCGCTGTTCTTCCTGCCGCGCTTTTTGAAAAGCGGCATTGCCACGCTGCCGCAACTGCTGGCGATTCGTTTTGATACAGGCACGCAGCTGATTGCCAACGTTATCTTCCTGATTGCCTACGCGGTGGTGCTGCTGCCGATCATCCTCTACTCCGGGGCCATCGGCCTTCAGGGCATGCTGGACTTACAGGGCCTGACCGGCATTGAATCCAACACTGCGCTGCTCTGGGCGACGGTATGGGCGGTGGGCCTGATTGGTGCGGTCTACGCGCTGTTTGGCGGCCTGCGTACGGTGGCGGTATCGGATACCCTCAACGGGGTAGGCCTGCTGATTGGCGGCTTCGTGATCGTTTACTTCGGCCTACAGGCGGTGAGCGGCGGCACCGGCGTGATGGAAGGCTGGAATATCTTGAAAGAGAGCGACCCCAGCAAATTCAACTCCATGGGTGGCCCGGAACAGCAGGTACCATTCTCAACCATCTTTACCGGCGTGCTGCTGCTTCACCTCTTCTACTGGACCACCAACCAGCAAATCATTCAGCGCACCTTTGCCGCCAAGAACCTGGCCGAAGGCCAGAAGGGCGTCCTGCTGACGGGCTTTCTGAAGCTATTGGGGCCACTGTACCTGGTGCTGCCCGGCATCATCGCCTACCACCTGTATGCCGACCAGGGCATCCGCGCAGACGAGGCGTATGGCCACCTAGTATTCAACGTGCTGCCGCCCTACTTGACCGGCTTCTTTGCGGCGGTGATGGTCGGGGCGATTCTCTCCTCGTTTAACTCCGCGCTGAACAGCACCACGACGATCTTCAGCCTGGGGATCTACAAAGGCGTGCTGAAAAAGGACGCCACGGAAGAGCAGGTGGTGAAATCCGGCAAGGTGTTTGGCTGGATCATGGCGATTACCACCATGATCATTGCCCCGCTGCTGGCGGGCCAGGACAGCCTGTTCGGCTACCTGCAGAAGATGAACGCGATCTACTTCATCCCGATTCTCGCCGTGGTGCTGGTGGGCCTGCTGACAAAACGCGTGCCGCCCATGGCGGCGAAAGTAGCGCTGGTCGGCGGCTGTTTGCTGATTGCGGCGGGCTACTTCGTGCCGCCGTTCAACAAGCTGCCCATGGTGATGCACGAGTTCCACTTCGTCGCTGCGGTGTTCGTGCTGCTGGTGGCGGTCATGCTGGTGATCGGTAAGCTGCGCCCCCGCGCAACGGGCTGGGTGCAGGAAGACTCCGGCGATGTCGATCTCACTCCGTGGAAAGGCGCGGTGCCTACCGGTATCGTGCTGGTGGTTTTGGTGGTGATTATGTACGCCTCCTTTGCGGGTGGCTAATCACGCCAGCGTTTAAAAGCAGCATTTGAGAAAAAACAGCCACGCCCCGTTTTGCGGGGCGTGGCTGTTTTGGGTGGGGCGTTTTTAACGAATCGGCTAAGCGGCGTGGTAGGTGGTGTCGAAGCGTTTGCGCAGCTCGTTCTTTTGCACTTTGCCCATGGTGTTGCGCGGCAGCGAGTCGACAAAAAAGACCCGCTTCGGCTGTTTGTACTTGGCCAGCCGCCCCTCTAAATGATTCAGAATGGCGGCTTCATCCACCTGCTCCCCTGGCTGGGTTACCACTACAGCAGTGACGCCTTCGCCAAAGTCGGGGTGGGGCAGGCCAATCACGGCAGATTCCGCCACCTGCGGCAGCTCATCAATCACCTGCTCGACCTCTTTGGGGTAGACGTTATACCCGCCGGAAATCACCAGGTCTTTATCCCGACCCACGATATGCACGTAGCCCTGCTCATCGACCATGGCGAGATCGCCCGTGATGAAAAAACCATCTTCCAGCAGCTCTTCACGGGTTTTTTCCGGCATGCGCCAGTAGCCAATGAACACGTTCGGGCCGCGAATCTGCAGCATACCAATCTCACCCTGCGCCACTTCTTCGCCGGTTTCCCGGCTGGTAATGCGCATTTCAACGCCGGGTAGCGGCATGCCCACGGTGCCTGCTCGGCGTGCCCCGGTGTAGGGGTTGGAGATGTTCATATTGGTTTCGGTCATGCCGTAGCGCTCAAGAATGGCGTGGCCCGTTTTGGCTTCAAAGGCTTCGTGGGTTTCTGCGGTGAGCGGTGCCGAGCCTGACACAAATAGCCGCATATGAGCGGTGATCTCGGGGGTCAGGCGCGGGTCTTGAACCAAGCGGGTATAGAACGTGGGTACGCCCATCATCACGCTGCCTTTGGGCAGCTCATCGAAAATGACATCGGCATCGAATTTAGGCAAAAAGCACATGCTGGCACCGGCCATCAGCGTGACGTTGCACGCCACGAACAGGCCGTGGGTATGAAAAATAGGCAGCGCATGGATCAGCCGATCTTCAGCGCTAAAATGCCAAGATGAGACCAGCGTTTCCGCGTTAGAGGCAAGGTTGCGATGGGTCAGCATCGCGCCTTTTGAGCGGCCTGTAGTGCCCGAGGTGTATAGAATCGCTGCCAAATCTCGCTCGCCCAGCGTGACGATGTCGTCTCTTGGGTCACTCTGTTGCGCTTTCTCCATCAAGCTGCCATCGGCATCGGTGCCTAAGCTTTCGACCGCCGGGCAGCCGGTATCGCTGGCAATGGCGCGGGCGGTGTCGATGTCTGAAGGCCTGCAAACGAACAGCGCGGGCTCGGCGTCTTTCAAAAAATAGCGGATCTCATCGCCGGTATAGCCGGTATTGAGCGGTAAATAGACGCCGCCGATACGCAGGCAGGCGAGGTAGAGCAAAATGGCTTCCGGACTTTTATCCACCTGCACCGCCACGCGGTCGCCTACGTTCACGCCTAGCGCGGTCAGTGCCCCGGCAAGCTGGGCGCTGGCGCTGAGCGCGTCTTGGTAGCTGTAGTGGCGGCCCTCGCGGGTGGTGATAAAGGGGGCGTTGCCACGCTCGCGCATACGCGCGGCAAAGGTATCAAATAAGTTGTGGTTCATTTGGTGGTCTCTCCCTTGGCCAGCTTGCGGGCGCGGCGAGCTAGGTCGCGCACCTCGCTTGAACAGGCAACGGTGGCCTTTGCGGTATAGTTTTCGTGATTGCGCTCGATATCGTCGAGCACGTAGAGGTAGTTCACCATCAGCCCTGCCGCTTGCTTCATCCCTTTGGCAGACACATCGCCCAGCCAGTTGATGCGATGCAGCTCGGCACCGTTGCCCAAGTGGAAGCGGGCCACCGGGTTCAGCGGCAGGCCATGGCGGTTCTTCTGATCGACCAAATAGTGGGCAGCGAGCGGGCGAATGGCGGTTTTGAGGCGCTCTTCGCGGGCCTTGTCCTGCTGCCAGTTGGGCGTTGCTAGCGCGTCGAGCGCCTCACGGATGCTATCGGGCCACTGGGCTTCCTGCTGCTGTTCGGCAAGCCACTGGGCGAAGCCGGGCACCGGCGAGAGGGTAACGAAGTACTTGAGCTGGGGCAGCTCCTGGCTGAGCTCCTGCACTACCTGCTTGATGAGGAAGTTGCCAAATGAAATGCCGCGCAGCCCGGTTTGGCAGTTGCTGATACCGAAGAAGGCTGCGGTATCGGCATCATCTGGGTCCGCCAAGCCATCCTCAACGCCTGCCAAAATGGGTTGAATACGGCTGGGTAGCCCTTTGTGGAGTGCGACCTCCACGAAAATCAGCGGTTCGTCGCCAATCGCGGGGTGAAAAAATGCGAAGCAGCGGCGATCCCTAGCATCCAAGCGCCGCCGTAGGTCGTTCCAGTCCTGAATTTCATGCACCGCTTCATAGCGGATGATTTTTTCTAGGATAGAAGCAGGTGTGTTCCAGTCGATCCGCTTGAGCATCAAAAAGCCGCGGTTAAACCAGGAGCCAAACAGGTGCGCAAAGTCATCATCAATGGGCGCTAAGTTGGGCTCCTCGCGCAGCAGCTGCAGCAGATCCTCACGCATTTTGACGAGGTCGTAAGTACCGTCGGTGGCGAGGTTCAAGCGCCTAAACAGCTCCTGGCGACGCGGCTCACAGGCTTCAAACAGCGCCTGCAGCGTGTGGTTGTCTCGGGCCTGTTGATAGGCTTGGTAGGCGCTATCAATCTGCTGCGGTTCCGCGGCAAAGTCGTCGGCTAGGCGCTTAAAAAACTGGCGTTTTTCCCCTTCCGACAGCCGCTGGTAAATCGCCAGTGCGCGGCTGGCCAGCGCAATGCTGGAGGCTTCGCCGTCACTAGCTAGTAGCGCTTGGCAGGCTTTGACCAGCTGATGATGGTCGGGCGTCAGCGTTTCCGGGTGTTTGCGCCGCAACAGCGCGTCCCGCTGGGTGATGCTGTTAAACATCTCTTGGAGAAAGGTCATGTTCATGATGCGTCCCCCTTTAACCCATGATCAGGTTCGGTAGCCATAGCGCAATCCCCGGAAACAGGCAAAGCAGCAGAATGCCCAGCACCATGCACAGCGCATAGGGCAGGCTGCCCATCAGAATATCCCGCAGCGAGATATCGGGTGCGATGCCTTTAATAATGAACAGGTTAAGCCCCACCGGCGGCGTGATCAGGCCGATTTCCAAGTTGATGGTGAGAATGACCGCGAACCAGTAGGGGTCGAAGTCCGCCGCCAAAATGATCGGCAGCAGAATCGGCGCGGTCATCACGATGACAGCAACAGGGGGGAGGAAGAATCCTGCCACTAATAAGAACAGGTTGATGACGCCCATCAGCACCCAGCGATTCACTTCTAAATCGGCAATGGCCGCGGCCACGGTTTGGGTGATGAACATCGACGAGAGCGCGTAAGCGAACACCTCGGCGGTGGCGATCACCAGCATGATCATCACGCTTTCCCGCAGCGAGTCGCGCATGATCAGCTTGATGGGGCCCAGCTGCCACATGCGGTAAATTACAATCGCCAGCGCCAAGCAGAGAAATGCCCCCACGCCTGCGGCTTCCGACGGAGTCGCCACGCCGCCGTAAAGGGCAAATAGAATACCCGCGACCACACCCAAGAAGGGCAGCACCCGCACCAGCGCCTTCATGTTGCTATCGACGTTCTGCTTGATGTTCTCCTTCATCTTTTCAGCAGAGGCCGCCAGTGGGTTGTTGTAACCCCCGGCCATCTTGCAGGCGATCATGGTCCAGATCATAAACAGGCCCGCGAGCATAAAGCCCGGCACCACCCCGGCAATAAACAGGCGGCCAATCGAGGTTTCGGTCGAGATACCGTAGATAATCATGGTGACCGAGGGGGGAATCAAAATCCCCAGCGTGCCGCCTGCGGCGATACAGCCCGCCGCCACGCCATCCGGGTAGCCACGGGTGCGCATTTCAGGAATGCCCATTTTGCCGATGGCGGCGCAGGTGGCGGGGGAGGAACCCGAGAGCGCAGCGAAAATAGAGCAGGCACCGATATTAGAGACTGCCAGGCCGCCGGGCAGGCGACCCATCCACAGGTCTAGCGAGCGGTAAAGATCGCGCCCGGTGGGGGAGGAGGCCACCGCCGCGCCCATCAGAATAAACATCGGGATGGCCACAAAGCCAAACTCCGCGATGCGATCAAAAAACGTTTCGCCAAAGTAGGTAAGTTCCGGCAGGCCCCGGTCGTACAGCAGCGCCAGCAGTGACACACCGCCAAGCGCGAACGCAATCGGGGTACCAATCGCCATCAGCACAATCAAACCAATGGCCACGATAATGCCAAGCGTAATGGGATCCATGATTAGCCCTCCCCGCGCATAATTTCAGCCACGTACTGCAGCGAGAGCAGCGTGGCCCCCACGGCCATGGGCAGAATGGCGGGCCAGAGCGGTGGGTTCCACACCGAGCCAGTGGTCCATTCGCCGTGCAGCGCTTCAAAGACGTACACCCAAGAGGCGTAGGCCAGCGCCGCGCAAAAGAGCAGGCCAAACAGCGATGCGACTAAACGCATGGCTTTTTGCGCTAGGCCGCCGAGGGCGTCCGGTACGATGGTGATCGCCACATGGCCACCGGTCATCAGTACGTAGGGGCTGCCCATCAGCATGGCCCCGGTCACGGAGAAAATCGTGAATTCGGTCTGCCAGCTTGTGCTCATGCCCAAGGCGTAGCGGATAAAGACCATCTGGCAGATCACCAAAACGCCTGCCACGAACATGGCACAGGCTAGGTAAGCCGACGCGCGCGACAGCATATCCATCAAACGGATATAGCCGCCGATGACCCCGCTGCGTACGGCAGGGGGGTGAGTGGTTGAAGTTGCCATAGTTCCCTCGTCAAGCTCAGCAAGCAGCGGACAAACGTGGCCACTCAGCGAGTGGCCAGCACGGTCAATGGAGGCGCGCCTTACTCGACGGCAAGCGCTGCGTCGATGATGGCCTGACCGTTGGGAACGTTATCGGCAAAGTTTTTGTAGGAGGTTTCGCGGGCAATCTCAAGCCAGGCGTTGTAGTCATCCTCGCTCATACTGACCACCTCGACGCCGTTCTCCTCGTACACGTCGACCATCTGCTGGTCGATGGCGGCCGCTTCTTCCGCGAAATAGACCTCGGCGGCCTCACCGGCTTCCATGAGCGCGGCTTGCTGCTCCTCGGTTAAGCCTTGCCACACCTGCTCAGAGATCAGGATGGGCTCGTACATAAACCAGAGGGCGTAATCGCCGGGTTCCGTCAAGCACTCCACCTGTTCGTAAAGGCGGAAGGAGATGAACGACATAGAAGAGGTGTTGGCGGCTTCCAGCACGCCGGTTTGCATGGCGGTGTAGACCTCGGAGGAGGGCATGGAGGAGATCGACGCGCCGGCCGCTTCCAGCATCTCTTCAAACGCAGGGCCAGCGGCGCGGATGTTCTGCCCATTCACCGTTTCTGGGGAGGTAATGCACTGCTCGCTAGAGGCGAAACCACCCGATAGCCAAGCATCCGCTAGCACGCGTGCCCCGCCTTCGATGATGACGTCTTTAATCATCGTCATGTACTCGGAGTCGTTCAGCCGCTGGGCGTGGGCCTGGTTACGCACCAAGCCCGGCATCAGCGTGGCCGAAAATTCCGGGTGGCGACCGCTGGCATAATCCAGCGGCAGCGAGGTGATATCCAGGCGGCCGCGGGCGATGGCGCCCCACTGCTCACGAGCCTTAAACAGCGACTGGCCTGGGTAAACTTCGATGGTCAAGCCGACATCCGCATCGGCGACGTGGCGTGCCATCATCTGCACCATTTCATCGCGAATATCGCCTTGGCCCCCTGGGAACTGGTGAGAAGCGCGTAGGACGGTATCCGCATTGGCGTGGGAGGCTGCAATAGCGAGGCCCAGGGCCGCAGCGGTGGGCAGTAAGAAGCGTTTCATGTGGCGTCTCCAACAGTTGTTGTTGTGTGTTTGGATTAGCGTTGTGTGTTTATCAGGCGAGCTGATATATATTTCAATAGCGGTTATGTATGCTAATGTCAAATTTATGCCATATTTATGTCATAGCCTGCGGCGTTACCGAAGGAGGTCAGTCATGGCGGATACGAAGCGTTCCAACGCACAGCGGCTAAGGGATTCTTTAGAGGATGACATCATCAACGGGCGGCGCGCCCCCGGCGAGCGGCTAGACCCGGAAGCCCTTGGCCAAGAGTTCAATGTATCGCGCACCCCAGTGCGTGAGGCGTTTCAACAATTGGTGGCCAGCGGGCTGGTCACGGTCTCGCCGAAGAAAGGCACGTTCGTTGCGAAGGTGGGTATCGATCAGCTAATCGAAATGTTTGAAGTGATGGCAGAGCTTGAAGGCATGTGTGGCCGCTTGGCCGCGCGGCGCATCAGCGAGCCAGAGCTGGCGGCGCTCAAGGCCGCACACAAGCGTTGCGAAGCCGCCGCTCTGGCGGGCGACACCGATGAGTACTACTACGAGAACGAAGCCTTCCATGACTGTATCTACACCGCCAGCCACAACACGTTTTTAGCCAGCGAAGCCCGCCAGCTCAAGCAGCGCTTAAAGCCTTACCGCCGCTTGCAACTGCAGGTCCGCCAGCGCATGAACAACTCGCTCCATGAGCACCAAACGATCGTCGACGCCATCGAGCAGGGCGACGCCGCCCAGGCCCAACAGGCGCTCTGCGACCACGTGTTGATTCAAGGCGAGCGCTTTAGCGACTTCGTTGCCAGCGTGCGCCGTATGGAAGCGCCGATGGAGCGCACGGGCTAGTGTGAGCGTTAATCACAGCGGCTAAGCGATATCTGCTGGCGATCACGATCCAGATAAGTAAGGGTCAGTGTATTATCGCTTTCCAGGATGAGCTGAAGACGCTCTTCGCTGGTCATTCCCTCCCCTTGGCAGCTGAGTGTTGCTTGCCAAGTATGTGGTTCATCGCTCTCCTCCAATGCCATATCGCAACGGTTTTCACGTCCCTCAAACCTTCCTTGCGCTAACGTGATGGGGGCACCTTCTTGCCCCTCTTGGCACCATGTGGGTTCTGCCGCCCAACGCCCATACAGCATGTCTTGCGAGATGGATGCTTCATTGGAGCCACTACTTGCATCGTTACTTGTATCAGTACTGGCGTCGTTTCCACAGGCAGCTAACAGCACAAGCGTAGGTGCCCACATTAGTCGGTGTAAGCGCATGCAACATACTCCTTATGTTTTGGTTCATCCGTGAAATGTGTATTCGCGCAAAGACTTTATCGCTGAGTGGCAACAAGCGCTATATACGGCTTTAAAAATCCCCCGGTGCGCACTGTAGGCAGGTCAGCCCGAGTGCGCGCCACTGGGCGACGACGGCATCGCGGTCATCCAGCACGAGCCAGGGGGCGAAGCCGTCGCTGTGCATTTGGTTCAGTAGCGCTGATTTCACCTCTTCGTCATCCACATGGTCGTCGCCTTCCGGGCGTAAGTACATGGCGTCGAAAGGAATGTCATGGCGGGTGAGCCATGCCTGGGTGTGCTCTCGGTGGCTGTCTGGGCGGCCACTGCAGATGACGATCTGCTGACCTTGGGCTTTTAGCAGTTTGACCAGCCGGGCGACGGGCTCAATCACCGGCGCGTTCGCCATGTGGGCAAAGAAAGGATCCCACTGTTTGGCGGGGCCAAGTACCCACTCGTGGACATCGGCAGGGTGAAACTCGGCCAGCGTGCCGTCGACATCAACAATGACTGCGTTCATAGACGTTTCCTAATGCGTTAACAGAAGTGAAGAGAGCGGGCGCGCCGCTGACGGGGCGTTTAGCGAAGGCTGGGTGATGAACCGTTCGCCCAGCAGGGCACGCCAAGTGGCCTCAGCATCGGCATGGAGCGGCGTAAAAAGCGGAGCCACTTGGGTGGCCTGGAGCTGGTTGGCCAGGGCCACCAAGTGCGAGGCGCGCAAATGAACGTTCCAGCGCTGCCAAAGCACCTCGCCAGCGGCGAGCTGTTGGCGGCGCTGTGGGGTTAAGTAGCCGGTGTGGAGCAGGCGGTGATGCGGCCAATCGGCAGGGTTATCGTCACGGTCGCTGACCAGCCAAAGCGCCGGGTCGCGGGCATTAGGGCGTTTTAAAAGCGCTTGGATAGCCTCGTCTAACCCTTCACGGCGAAGGTCATTAGGCAACGCGAGTAGGGCGGCCAGGTTATCGCGAATGATCGAATCAATCGCCAAGGGCAGGTGGCGTTGGTCCGCCTCTTCCGCCAGCCATAGCGCCATTTCCAGGGCACGCCCCGTTTCCGGTACCGGCAGCACCAACGGGTAGTCTAACGCTTTGCCTATGGCGTGGATGCACTGCGCTTGGAGCTGGTCGTAGCGGCCGTAGGAGGCATCCAGCAGCGCCGTGTGTGCGGGTGGGGGCGCATCAAACGGAAACAGGCGCGACTCAAAACAGGCATCGCCGCTGTAGAAAATGCCGCCTGCAACG
Organism: Halomonas sp. 707B3; assembly: GCF_024158645.1. Taxonomy (NCBI): domain Bacteria; kingdom Pseudomonadati; phylum Pseudomonadota; class Gammaproteobacteria; order Oceanospirillales; family Halomonadaceae; genus Halomonas; species Halomonas sp. 707B3. Next base: position 46,612 of record NZ_JAMZBE010000001.1, on the reverse strand, counting down.
TCGAGATGTAGCCAGACACCGCCTAGCGAATGGCCCGCTTGCCCGGTGGTCACCGCAATCCCTTCGACGTTAATACGACCTCGGTAGGGCAGTGGCTGCCACGCCCGTTGTGGGGGCAGCGCCTTGGCGACTAACGGCGTGCAGTAAAGCGGAATCTGCGCGGGCAGTTCCGCAACGCCGCCAATGTGGTCCACGTGGTCATGGCTGATCAATACGGCGTCTACGTCCAGCCCACTTGCCCAGGTAATCGGCTCGCCGGGGTGCAGTGCGCCTCCGGCATCCAGCAGCAGGCGTTTGCCTTGCGTTTCCACCACGATGGCCGCCGGCCCTTTGCCGCCCAGCCCGCTGAGGATCTGAATCGCGGCGCTCATTGGTCAGGCTCCAGGCACCAGCCTTCCAGCAAGCGCACCGCGACGTGCTGACCCTCGTTGAGCGCGGTGTGATGATAGGCTAGCAGCGCTTCTCCCGTGGATAAGCGCAGGTGTAGCTCATAGCGTTCACCGCGAAAGGTGAGCCGCTCCACGCGTCCGGTTAAGGCGTGAGAGTTAGGCGATTGCGCGGACGACGGTGCAGGGGAGTGTGCCTCAATACGGATATGTTCAGGACGTACCAAAACGGGCTGAGTGCGGGCCTCGAGCGGCGCGGCCAAGCCTTGCATCAGCGCTGGTTCACTTAGTCGCTGGCCCGGTGCGCCGCCTGCGACCTTGAGCTGGCTACCTTGGCCGATAAACCGAGCCACCCATTCGCTACGCGGCTCTCGGTAGAGCGTTTCAGGCGTTGCCCACTGTACCAGCGCGCCGTCACGCATCACCGCAATGCGATCCGCCATCGCCATGGCTTCGCTTTGATCATGGGTCACATACACCATGGTGGCTTGAGTGCGGCGGTGGAAGTCGACAAAGCTGTGCTCCATGGACGCGCGCAGATTGCGGTCTAGGTTGGCGAGCGGCTCATCAAGCAGTACCACGTCTGGGTCGGTGACTAGGCAGCGCGCTAACGCCACCCGCTGGCGCTGGCCACCGCTGAGCTCCTGTGGAGCGCGCTGGGCGTAGGGGGTAAGCGCAACCTGCTCCAGCGCGTGGGCGACTCGGCGCTGATACTCGCTGCCCTGAATGCGGCGCAGTTTCAGCGGGTAGCCCACGTTGTCGGCCACGCTCATATGCGGCCACAGCGCGTACGACTGAAACACCATCGCCATGTTGCGCTGCTCAGGGGGCACATGGTGCTGGTCGCTGGCGAGTAGCGTGCCGTTGAGCGTGAGGATGCCGCTGCTGATCTGCTCAAACCCCGCCAACATGCGCAGCATGGTGGTTTTGCCGCAGCCGCTGGGACCGAGTAGGGCCACAAACTCGCCGGGGGCAATCTCCAGCGACAGATCATCAACCGCCTGGTGATCGCCAAACTGTTTGGTCACACGATGAATAGCTAGCCCTGCCACGGCACGACTCCTTTAGGTAGACGTGGGGCCAGCAGGCTGAGCGATAGCATCAGCGAGGCGACCATGATCACTACCAGCACGGAGACTGCTGATGCCAGCACGCTCTCGCCGCCCTCGTCTAAGTTGAAAATCAGTACGCCCAGGGTTTCATTCCCGGCGCTCCAGAGCAGCGCGGAGACGGTCAGTTCATTCACTGCCAGCAAAAATACCAGCAGCCCGCCGGCAAACAGCGAGGGCGCAATCAGCGGTAAAAGAATGGTGATGAGCCGACGCCAGGGGCCTGCGCCCGCCAACTGAGCGGCTTCTTCCAGTGAGGGATCTAGCTGGGCCAAGCTGGCACTTACCGGTTTCAGGCAGACCACCAAAAAGCGCGCCAGATAGGCCACAAAGATCAATCCGAGCGTGCCGTAAAGCGCTAGGTTGATGAGCGGTAACGGGCGGACAAACAGTAAAATACAGGCAATCGCCAGTACTACGCCGGGCAGCGCGTACGGCAGCTCAATGGCGCTAAGGGTGAGCTGCTGCAGGCGCGGGGGAAGGCGCTGTAGGCGGTAAGCGAGCGGCAGGCTGCATAGCATCAGTACCAGCGCGGCACCGCCTGCCAGCCAAAGACTGTTACGCACTGCCCGCCAAGTGGCTCCTTGACGGCCAATCACTTCGTGATAGGCATTGAGCGTAATGGACTCAACGCTCAGTGGCACGCCCATGGCAGGCACCAAGGAGCTCACCACCAGCGCGGCTAGCGGCGCGACCAGAATCACCAGCAGGACGCCGACCAGCAAAGCTGTCACGAGGGAGCGATAGCGGCCTAGCGAAAAATCGTGGGCGCGGCCGCTATGGCCGCCTAACCCAAACCGGCTGCGGTTCATCCAATACTGCTGCAAGGCCACGCCTGCCAGCGCCAGGATGCCGATCAACAGAGAAAGCGCCGCCATCTCTGCCAGTACGCCGGTGCCAAAGCTGGCCATGCGCTGATAAATCAGCGTGGGCAGCACGTAATAACCGGCGGGAATGCCCAGCATCGCGGGAATACCGAAGTTACCCAGGCTGGAGATAAACGCCATGGCGGCCCCGGCAATTAGGCCGTGGCGGGTGATGGGCAAGATAATATGGCCCCACACCTGGGTTTGGCGCGCGCCGCTGATGCGCGCGGCTTCAATCAATTCACGTGGCAGGGACAGCAGAGACGTGCGTAGCGCCAAAAACACCAGGGGCGCACTCTGGATGCCCAGCAGTAGCGCAATACCCTCTGCGGAGTAGAGCGGCTGCGGGCTGCCTAACGGTGGAGCCATGCCGATGCTTTTTAACAAGGGGCTGGCGGGGCCAAACAGCTGTAGCCAGCTCAGGGCGGTGACTTGGGGCGGGATCATCATGGGCAGCATAAAGCAGAACACTAGCCACGCTTTGCCGCGCATATCCGTCAATGTGATCACAAACGCGAACAGGCTACCCAGCACCAGCGCAATCAGCATACCGAGGCCCGAGGTATACACACTGTGCCACAGCGCACGCCACGTGCTGGCAGCGTTGAGCACCTTCCACAGCGGCGCTTGGCTACCCTGGCCAAGGTCGCTCAGTGCCTCGATGAGTAGCCGCAAACTGGGCGCGAGGCTGAGCAGTACGATGAGTAGGGTGATCAGGCTAAGCAGCCAGCGATGCTGGCTGCCAAGGTTGAGCGAAGGGGTCATGGTTAGCCGCCGAACAGATCGCTAAAGCGCTGCTTGAGCGTCTCTTCCTGTTCGAGCGCCTGTTCAATATCCACCGGCATGAGGTTGATCGTGCTGCGCTCAGGGAAGCCTTCCGGCGGCGTCACATCCGGGTGAGCAGGCAGGTAGCCCTGCTGGCTCACCAATTCTTGCCCCGGTTGGGAGAGCACGAAGTCGACAAATTTCTGAGCGGCGTCTAGGTTCTCAGCTTCTTGCATGATGGCCACGGGCTCGGTGACGGCGCTCACGCCCTCTTCAGGGAACACAAACGCCACGGGCGAGCCTTTCGCGGCTTCGCGGATGGGTAGGAAATCCACCACGATGCCGTAGGGCTTGGTGCCCGCGGCCACCGCATTGAACACGCCGCCGTTACCGCCCTGTGCTTCCGTGCGGTTGGCCTGTAGTGCCTCGTAGTACTCAAGCCCTAATGCCGGGTTTTCACTGATGGCTGCCATATGAATTAGCGCCGCGCCGGAGTACAGCGGGCTAGGCATGGTGACGAGGCCTTCATACTCAGGGCCGGTCAGGTCTTCCCAGCGTTGAGGCTGCTGCTCGGCGCCGGTGTTGTAAACGATACCGGTGGTGATGAGCTTGGTGCCGTAGAAGTAGCCTTCTGGGTCGTAAAGCGCTTCGTCGTAGGCATCGCGCTCAGGGCTGAGGTAGGGCTGCAGATGGCCCTCTTGTTTCAGCGAGGTCATGGTCATGCTATCGGCAATCAGCAGCACGTCAGGGTTGCTGACACCGGCAGCCAGCTCTGAACGCAAGCGTGTCATCAGGCGGGTGGTGCCATCGCGTACCCACTCCACTTCAATCTCCGGGTAGGCGGCTTGGAACGCATCGACCGTTTGCTGGGCATCGCTATTGGGTTGGCTGGTGTAGAGCACCAGCTTGTCATCAGCGAGCAACGACGTGGAGAGGGCAATGCTTGCGAGAGTCACAGCGGAACACAACGAGCGCTTCAACATCGGGAAAACCTCCAGTAGGTGAACAGCCACCACACTACTGTCATCGGCTTACAACATCGTGACACTACGCTTTCGTTTGATAGCGGTTAGCTTTCGCTGGCGGGAAAGTTTTTTTCGTTTTGCCAGCAAGCACGATAAAGAGAAAGGTAAGTACAGCATGAACGTGACAGAAAGGCGGCGTGCCGTGTTGGCTCGCGTGCGGGGAGAGGGGCGGCAAACGCTGGCGGCGCTTGCCCATCACTTTGGCGTCTCCGTGCAAACCCTGCGGGGGGATATTCGCGTCTTGGCTGAACAGGGGCTGATTCTGCGCCGCCACGGCGAGGTGATGCCTTTTCCCGATCAAGAGAATGTGGGCTACGACCAGCGCCAAATCGTCAATCAGGAAGGCAAACGGCATATTGCGCGGCAGGCGGCGTCGTTGATTTCCAATCACCAGTCGCTCTTTTTGGGGACGGGGACGACGGTAGAGCAGCTAGCCGACGCGCTGCGGGACAAGCAGGGGCTGCAGATTATGACCAATAATCTGCACGCCTTGATCAAGTTATGCGCGCTGGAGTGTGAGCTGGTGGTGGCCGGAGGCCGCGTACGCCGCCGTGATCAGGATGTGATTGGTGGCGACGCTTGGCGCTTTTTTCAGCGTTATCGAGTGGATATTGGCATTGTCTCTGTGGGCGGTATGGATAGCCACGGCCAGCTCTACGACTACAACGACGACGAAGTAATGGCCCGTGAGGCGCTGCTGGCCCACGCGGCATACCGAATTTTAGTGCTGGATAAGACCAAGTTCGACCTACCGCTGCGCTGCGCCGCCGGTTCGCTGGCAGACTATCACGCGGTAATTACCGACAGCCCGCTGCCTGATCGTTTAAGAAGCCCGTTAGCCGCCCAGGGTGTGCGCTTTATGAGCGGAGGTTAGGCATCGTGCTGCTCATCTGGCAGCCGCTTAAAATAGATGTAGCGGTGCAGGCGGATGGCTGGGCGCATCAGCAGTTGCAGGCTGCCAATCACGAAGAGCCAAACGCCGATGGTTTTGACGGTGCCGTCATAAAAGAAGCAGACGCTGCCAATGGCAAACCACAGTCCCAGCATGAAATCGTTGAGAATACTGAGCACTTCGTAGCGGCGGTGAATCACCAGTTCCTCACGCCCCATGGTGAAGGTTAAGTCTTGATGAGGGGCGGTAGTTGGGCGCGTCATAGGGTCTCCGTTACGGGTCATGGGGAAGGAATAGCGCGAAGAAAGCGTTGATCGTTCTGACGGTTGTGTGTCAAAAAGAGGTTAGCCTAACCCGCGTTAAGCGTAGTGAGTGTTTACCTACTCGTCAGTGCGGGTTTCGTGTATTCGTCACGTTGTTCCGTCAGGATAGACGAGAGAAGCCGGGACTCAACGAGGTATGAATGACCAGTGACTCCTTTAACAGCGCCATTGAACGTGAGCTGGTGCGGCCAAACTGGCAACTGCGTTTTGCGGATGAGGTAGAGGCGCGTTTTGAGTACGATACCCAGCCGCAGCGAAACCGACACATGGTGGTGGCTGGCCTGATCGCCGCGCTGATTTACATCCTGTTCCTCATTAATGACTATAGTTTTCGCCCTGATGAGTTTTGGCTCTCTGTGCTGCTCAGAGGCTTGGTGGTCATTCCGTTTGGTCTACCCGTCTTATGGGCAATCTATAAAGGGGTATCGGGCGCTAAACGCGAAGCACTGATGGCAAGTACGGTGGTGGTCGCCATGGTAGCTTCTTGTTTGATTTTTATTTCATCGAAGTCACCTTACTCCTATTTAGATATCTTCTCGTTCGGCCTGATTTTGGTCGTGGGTAACGTGCTCTACTCGCTGCGTTTTTCGTACGCCTTGGCCTCTTCTCTGATAAGCATCGCCATCATGGTGTGCTTCGTCGTGGGTTACGAGCCGATGCCGATTGAAATTAAACGGCTGGCGATTTTTACCCTATGTGCCAAGGCGGTCTTTACGCTGGTGGCCAATTACCGCTTGGAAGCCAGCGAACGCAAAGCCTACCTGCTGTTGCTGCGCGAAACCCATCGAGCCGGACACGCGCTGCGCAGTAACGCGGAGCTATCCAAACTTTCGCTGACGGACTCGCTGACGGAGTTAGCCAATCGCCGACAGTTCGATACCTTGTTTAACCAACATTGGCAGCAGGCTGTGGAAGAGCACGCCACGATTGGGCTCATGGTCATCGATATTGACTGCTTCAAGGCCTACAACGACTACTACGGCCATTTGCAGGGCGATCACTGCCTCAAGCAAGTCGCTAGCACGTTGCATGCCCACGCGGGCAATGCCTGCGTGGTAGCGCGCTTTGGAGGAGAAGAGTTTGTAGTGCTGAGTATGGGGCAGTCGCATCAGGCAGTGCTGGCCCAGGCCGAGCAGCTGCGCCAAGCCGTAGAGGCACTGCAACTGCCCCACCATGGCCGCACAGAGCCTGGGAACATCACTATTAGCGTAGGAGGGGCAATGCTGCAACCCAAGGTGGGCGTGACCGCTTCGCAGCTATTCCGAGCCGCCGATCAGGCGCTTTACGAGGCCAAGCGCCAAGGGCGAAACCGGGTGGTGATGATCAACTCGCTGGACGCGCTGAGCGGCGATGGCTTAGGTAGATCAATACAATAGCCAACAGCAAGAGCACCATGGCCAGATAGCGTGACCCATCCAGCGCGCGTTCAGCGTTATTGAGCCAGCCAAAGTGATCGATCAATAAGCTCATCAACAGCTGACCAGAAATCACCGCGACGGTTGCAGCAGCGGTTCCGACACGGGGCACTGCAAACACAATCGCGAGCATATACACCACCCCAAACAGCGCGCCGGTCAGCTGCCACTTGGGCACGCTAAACAGAGTCGCCTCGTGGGAAGGCTCAAAAAAGAACATCAGCAAAAAGGTCAGTACGGCACCCACGGCAAACGTTAGCCACGCACTTTCCAGCACGCCGGTGTGAGCACCTAAACGGCCGTTAATGGAGGATTGAGCGGCCAAGACCGCGCCGCCTGCTAGCAGTAGGGCAAATACGATGGGTAAAAGCATGGTGTCTCTCCTGTTACATCAACCAAAGCGCGGCAAGGATCATGGCAAGAGCCCCTAAACGGTAGCCATCCACTTGGCGACGTTCGCTGCCGAGCCAGCCAAAATGGTCAATGGCTAAGCTGGCCGCTACCTGGCCGCACAAAATGCCCACCATGGTCATGCCGACGCCCACCAGCGGGGTGGCCAACGTTAAAATAATGACGTAAATCGGCCCCATCACGCCGCCGGTTAACAGCCAACGCGGCTGTTTGAACAGCGCGCCCAACTGGCGCTTGGGCGAAAACAGCAGCGCCAGTGATAGCAGCAGCGCCCCCACCATAAAAATGGAGAGCGTGGCGGAAAGGTGACCCACCTGCTCGCCAAGCGGCCCTAACAGTCCCGCTTCCACCGACAGGCCCATACCGGCGATCAGTACGCCCACCAGAATCAGTGCGTGTTGCATGTGTTGCTCCCCTCTTATGAAGAGGCAGCACTCTAAAGAGGAAGCCTTATTGCTACAATGCGCTAAAAAGGCAAAGGACTATTGCATTTTGGACAACTCGATTCGTCTCTTGGCGCTGCGCCTGTTTGTGCGCGTGGCCGCCAGCGGCAGTTTCTCGGAAGCGGCGCGTTACTACGGGTTGCCTACCTCATCTGCTTCTCGGCACATCGCTAGCCTGGAGCAGTCGCTGGGCCAGCGACTGCTCTATCGTCACACCCGAGCGGTACGGCTGACCGAAGCAGGCGAGCGCTATTTTCACGAAGTGCGCGATGCGCTGGCCCGGTTGGAGCTAGCCACCGAGCAAGTGATGGGCGGCGCGCAGCATCCTCAGGGCGTGCTGCGTATCAATGCGCCCGTGGCCTTCGGGCGGCGTCATATCGCGCCGCACTTGGCGCGGTTTCAGCAGCAGTTCCCGGATATTCAGGTGGATTTAACGCTGGAGGATCGCTTTATTGATCCGGTGCAAGAGGGTGCCGACGTGGTGATTCGCGTGGGGGCGCTCGCGGATTCCAGTTTGGTGGCCCGCAGCATCGCCCGGCAGCGTTTTATCGTCTGCGCGTCACCAGCGTATCTAGCGGCGCACGGCGAGCCTGCTTCGCCAGGGGCGCTCAGCCAGCATAACTGCCTGCTGTATAAAGGCAGTAAGGGAGCGCAGCTATGGTACTTCCAGGAACCCCACACACCACGGGCGGTGCGCTACGCGTTATCGGGCAATTTGGTCGCTAACAATGCCGAAAGCTTGGTGGAAGCAGCGATGGCGGGGCAGGGCGTAGTGATGTTTCCCTCGTGGCTACTCTTTGAGCCGCTGCGCCAGCAAACGTTGGTGCCGTTACTGACGCAATGGGAAGCGTCTGAAGATGGCTATCTGGACAACATCTACGCCATTTATCCTGAAAATCGCCTGCGCTCGTCGAAGGTATCGGTCTTCATGAGTTATTTAGAGCACATCATCGGCGACAAGCCTTACTGGGATAGGTCTTAGAGAAGGTGTGTAGAAGCGTACTGAGCGAAATGCATTTTAAAAAGTGATGCAGCCAGTGGTGTAGCGCCCCCATCATGCTGCACTGAATTGACAACGTTGCCGGGGTATGACAAACACACATCCATTTTGTGTGAGGAATCATCGGTGGCAAACGAGCAGACTTATCAAGCGTTAGCAGTGGATACCCTGGCCCAGCGGCTAGGCGGTGTGGAGGTAGTCGCCAGCCGTGTGGGTGGCAACCCCGCCGAGTGGCACATCCGTGAGGTGGGCGATGGCAACCTCAATCTGGTGTTTATCGTGACAGGCAGCACTGGCAGCGTGGTGGTCAAGCAGGCGCTGCCCTATGTGCGCATGGTGGGCGAGAGCTGGCCGCTGCCGCTCTATCGCGCCCATTTCGAGTATTACGCCTTAGTGCGTCAAGCCAAGCGCGCACCGGGCGTGGCCCCCGAGGTGTACTACTTCGATAAGCCCCAGGCATTGATCGTGATGGAGTATCTGTACCCCCATGTGATTCTGCGGCGCAAGCTGATCAGCGGCGAACGCGTGGCGGAGCTGGGCGCTACTCTGGGTGAGTTTTGTGCGCGCACGGCGTTTCGCGGCTCTGAGCTTTCCATGGCTAGCCCGGATAAGAAAGCTGATGTCGGGCTGTTCTCTGGCAACGTGGCGATTCCGGCGATCACCGAATCGCTGGTGTTTACCGACCCCTACTACGGCGCGGAGATGAACCGCCACACGCCCGAGCTATCGCCCGTGGTGGACGAGCTGCGCCGCAACGCGCGCCTGAAAGCCAAGGTGCAGCGGCTGCTGATGAAGTTCACCGCCAACACCGAGACCATGCTGCACGGCGACCTGCACTCCGGCTCCATCATGGCCACCGACACCAGCGTGCGCGTCATCGACCCTGAATTTTCCCAGTACGGACCCATGGCGTTCGACTTGGGCATGGCGGTAGCCAACTTCTTCATGGCCTACTTTAGCCAGCCCGCCCACCGTAAAGAAGGTGACCTGGAGGAGTATCAAGCGTGGATTTTAGAAGTGATCACCGATTGCTTTACCCGCTTCGATGAGGAGTTTCGCCACCTCTGGCAAACCGAACGCACCGGCATTCTGTTCCCCAGAGCGCTGTTCGAAGAGCAGGGCAACAGCGCCGACGACGCCTGCGACGCGCTGCTGGAAGAGATCCGTGAAGATGCGCTGGCCTACTGCGGCATCGAAATGCACCGCCGCGTGCTGTCGCTTGCCCACAATGCCGACTTCGAAGAGATCGAAGACACCGCCCTGCGCGCCAAACTGGAAGCACGCAACGTGCTGATGGGCCAAGCGCTGATCATGGAGCCGAAAGCTTACTGCGATCTCAACGCGTTGGTAGAGCTGGCCAAAACGTTCAACCAGAAAGCAGTGTTGTAGGAAGAGGTTATTAACGACAGAACGGCGATGTGAGAAGGCCGGGACAGACCGTAGCGGGGGTCTTTCGCCATGGCCGGAAATAGCTCCATGCTATTCCGGCATTCTCGCCATCCATGGCGGTCAGATGGCGAAAGTAGCGCCCATGGATGGGTTCACAGCGCCCCCGCATAGGTGTGTACCGGCCTGGGATCAGTCTTTTTTATTCAAAGCTGATCTAAACGATCAAACTTCCCGGCGATGTCGCTGTCGGTCCAGTGGGGCACCCAGCCTTCCACGTTGTCGAAGAAGCGCAGCGCGGTGAACTCCGGTTCTGGGCCCATATCGAACCAGTGCGGGGTATTGGCAGGCACGCTGATCAGGTCGTTGCGGGTGCAGAGCACCTGATACACCTTGTCGTCGATATGCAGGCAGAACAACCCTTGGCCCTTCACGAAAAAGCGCACTTCGTCTTCATGGTGGCGGTGCTCGTTCAGGAACTTCTGACGCATCGCCTCTTTGTCCGGGTGGGTGGGCACCATGTGCAGCACGTCGACGGTTTGGTAGCCGCCCTTGGCTTTGACCCGGACGATGTCTTCCTGATAGAGCGCCAGAATCTCCTCCTGGGTGGCATCGTCGGCAATCTCGCCCGGCGCTGCCCAGCGCTCAAATAGAATGCCTACCCGGTTCAGCTCAGCGGTAATTTGCTCGCCGTCCGTGGTGTCCAGCAGCGCATCATTAGGATGTTGATCGGCAAAGACTTTCAGTTGGGACATAAAGACGCTCCTAAGAGGTAAGGGGTGAACATAGCCGTTAAAGGGCAATGTCAGCAAAGCTTTCGACACAGGCGTGTACAGTGCCTGCCTGAGTACCTTCGCGCACGAGTTGTAAGGTTTGCATACCCGCCTGCTTGGCTGCATCTAGTTCTTCGACCACATCCGACAGGAACAGTATCGACTCTGCAGGTAGATCGAGCGCTTCGACAATGCGCTGATAGGCCACGGCCTCGCGCTTATGGCCAATGTGCGTGTCGAAGTAGCCGCTGAACAGCGGGGTCAAATCACCTTCGTCGCTGTAGCCAAACAGCAGTTTCTGCGCCTGCACAGAGCCTGACGAGTACACATACAGCGCCACGCCTTCGGCCTGCCACTGGCGCAGCGCCGGAACGACATCTGCGTATAAATGGCCAGTGAAGTCGCCGCGCTGGTAGCCGTCGGCCCACACCATGCCCTGCAGGGCTTTGAGTGGCGTCACTTTCTGGTCGGTGTCGATCCAGTGCAGCAGCGTAGCAATTACCGCTTCCAACGTGGCGTAGCCGTCCTGTATGACATTGCGCACGGCGTCGATCTGCTCGGCCACCGCCGGTGCTTCTGCGTTCTCGCGCAGAAAGTCAGGCAACTTGGCGTAGGCATAGGGGAACAGCACTTTGTGAACGAAGTTGATATCGGTGGTGGTGCCTTCGATATCGGTCACGATGGCGCGAACGGTTGATTGACTCATTGGGTCCACCGGTTCTCTTCCAGTACACAGGCAAGTAAGAATTCGATTGCTTCCAGATGGCGGCGGCAGCTGGCGATACTGTCGCCCACGGCGTAAATACCGTGGCCCGCGACCAAAAAGCCCCAGGGCATCGGCCAGCCTTGGCGAACGTGCTTGGCTAACTCCTCCATATCCTGGGAGTTGGGCACCACCGGCAGGCGAATGGTGGCGTCATGGGTCACGTTGCCCGCCAGCGCCTTTTGCATCTCGAAGCCGCTCAGCTCAATGCCGTCGGGAAAGCGCCGCGATAGCACGGTGCTGGCCACGGTATGGGTGTGCAGCACGCAGTGAATGCTTGGGTCTAGCCGGTACAGCGCGGCGTGTAGGTCACTTTCGGCGCTGGGTTTGCCGTTGCCTTCCAGCACACGGCCTTCCAGGTCGCACAGCAGCAGATCATCCGCCTGGATACGGGTTTTATCCCGCCCGGAGGCGGTGACTAAATAACCCGCCTCGGTACGCGCGGAAAAGTTGCCGCCGGTGGCGGGCGTCCAGCCTTGCTGCGCCGCCCAGGAGATGGCGTCCAGCAGTTCGGTGTGTAAGGTGTTCATCGGGTCAGCATCGCCTCGTCTAGTGGCGGCCATTCTATATGATAAGCTTCGCGCCTGATAAGCCGTGCCGCCGTTCTGCTTGCCCCATTATCAAGGAGCCCCTCATGGTCAATTTACAGTCACGCAGTTTACGGGTGTATGCCGACTCGCTTGAGTATTTGGACCAAACCCGGCTACCCCAGGCCGAAGAGTGGGTGCGCTGCGACTCCCCCGAGGCGTGGCAGCACGCGGTTAAACACCTCGCCATTCGCGGCGCGCCATTGATTGGTTTGAGCGCTGCTTTCGTGCTGGCCCAGTACGCCGCTCGCCATCCCGAATCCGAGTGGCAAGCCGTCAGCGACCGCTTGCGGGCAACGCGACCCACTGCAGTGAACCTGATGTACTGCCTGGACGCCATGGAAGCCTGTTTTGCCCAGGGCGCTGACGCCTTGGCCGAACGAGCCAAGGCGCTGTTTGAAGAGGACCGCGCGCTGTGCCAACGCATGGCCGAGCGTGGCGCTGACTTGCTGGCATCCAGCGACCGCGTGCTGACCCACTGCAACACCGGTGCGCTGGCTACGGCCGGTGTGGGCACCGCGATTGGCGCGTTGGCCATCGCCAAACAACGCGGCATAGATCTGCATGTCTATGTCGATGAAACCCGTCCGCTGCTCCAGGGTGGGCGTTTAACCGCGTGGGAAATGGCCGATTTAGGCATTCCCTACCAGCTAATCACCGACAGCATGGCGGCCAGCTTAATGGCAGCGGGCAAGGTGGATAAGGTGATGGTCGGCGCGGACCGCATCTGCGCCAACGGTGACTTTGCCAACAAAGTGGGCACCTACATGCTGGCGGTGGCGGCACACTACCATCAGGTGCCGTTCTATGTGGTCGCCCCTTACACCACGGTCGACCCCGCCTGCGCGACCGGCGCGGCGATTCCCATCGAGCAGCGCGATGGCGCGGAAGTGCGCGGAGCCGCAGGCGCGTTTGGCGAGGTGGTGTGGGCACCCAGCGATGCGCCGGTGTGGAACCCGGCGTTCGACGTGACGCCCGCCAAGCTGGTCACCGCCTGGATTCTGGATACCGGCGTGTTCGACTCAGCGGCGATTGCACGGGGCGAGCATCTGCGGGGATGGCGCTAGGCTTTTACGAAAACAGCCTACGCTCGCCGACTTTTCGTAAAAAGCCTAACCCTTAGCAGCCATGGACGCCCGCACGCAGTGTAGAACCGGGTAATCAATACGGCCTTCCAGCGCTTCAAACACCACTTTCAACCCCTGCCCGGGAAACTGCTCAAAAGCCGCGCGAATCTGCGCCAGGGTCGCTGGGTCCAGGTTGACCACCTCTTCCAGTGCCAGTTCGCTGCCTTGAATGGCATCGCTCAAATGGCGGTACACGGTATTGGCGACCAGCCCGCGCTGCTCGGCGACCTGTTCCGGCGTTAGCCCTTGGCGCAGTAGCGCGGCAGATTCAAGAGCGCTGCTGCCCACAGGGGCGCTAGCGGCAGGCTCATCAGGATGCGCCAGAACCACCGCCAGAAAGCCTTCGCCATAATCCTCCAGCTTGCGTGCGCCGATGCCCGAGATGGTGCCCAGCGCCTGCAGCGTTTGCGGCTTTTGCTCTACCAGCTCGGCCAGGGTGGCGTCGTTGAAAATCACGTAGGCGGGTACGCCCTGGGCATCGGCGAGCGCCTTGCGATGCTGGCGCAGCGCTTCCCACAGTACGCCGTGGCCCTTGGCAGCGGAGGCGCCCTTACTGCTGCGCCGCGCGGGCTTGCTGGGTTTGCGAAGGGTGAGACTCTGCTCGCCGCGCAGTATGGGCTTGGCGTTGGCGGTGAGCTTGATGCCGCCATGGCCCTCCATATCCACGCTTAAAAAACCGCTGGCGATCAGCTGGCGGAACAGCGCTTTCCACTCGCTGGCGGTGAGCTCTGTGCCAATGCCGAACGTACTCAAACTGTCATGACCGAAGCGGCTGATACGTTCGTTGCGCTTGCCCAGCAGCACATCCACCAAGTAAGTGACGCCGAAGCGCTGCTCGGTGCGGTAGACACATGACAGCGCCTTCTGTGCAGCCACCGTGGCCTCCCAAGTGTCAGGCGGGGTGAGGCAGTTGTCGCAGTTGCCGCAGGGCTCGTCTAATGAATCGCCGAAGTAGTGGAGCAGCGCCTGACGGCGGCAGCTAATGATCTCGCAGAGCCCCAGCATGGCGTCGAGCTTTTGCTGCTCGATGCGCTTTTGCTGGTCGGCGGCACCGTAGTCTTGCTGCATCTGACGCAGAGTGATCACGTCCTGAAGCCCGTAGGCCATCCAGGCATCGGCGGGCAGCCCGTCGCGTCCGGCGCGGCCGGTTTCCTGATAGTAGGCTTCGATGCTTTTGGGCAGGTTGAGGTGTGCCACAAAGCGCACGTCCGGTTTGTCGATGCCCATGCCGAAAGCGATGGTGGCGACGATCACCACGCCGTCTTTGCGCAGAAAGCGGGTTTGGTGCTGCTGGCGCTGCTCGGCGGGCAGCCCGGCGTGGTAGGGCAGCGCGGTCAACCCCTGGCGAGCCAGCCAAGCGGCGGTTTCCTCCACCTTGCGGCGAGAAAGACAGTACACAATGCCCGCCTCGCCGTCGTGATGCTCACGGATGAAACTCAGCAGCTGCTCTTTGGCATTGCCCTGATTTTCAGCGATATGGTAGCGAATGTTGGGCCGATCGAAGCCGTTGTTGTAGAGCGCGGCGTCCTGAAGCTGTAGGTGCTCCATGATGTCGTGCCGGGTAGGCACATCGGCGGTGGCGGTGAGCGCGATGCGCGGCACGTTAGGAAAGCGCTGGTGCAGGTGGGAGAGCTGGCGATACTCTGGGCGGAAATCGTGGCCCCACTGGGAAACGCAGTGGGCTTCATCGATGGCGAACAGCGCAATGTGGGTCTGCTCCAGCAGCATCTGCATGCGTGCCGTTGCCAGCCGCTCGGGCGCGACGTAGAGAAGATCCAGCTCGCCCGCGCGCAGGCGGTTTTCCACGTCCATCGCCTCATGCATTTCGAGGCTGGAGTTGAGGTAGGCGGCGCGCACCCCGTTCTGAATCAGCGCGGCCACCTGATCCTGCATCAACGCGATGAGCGGCGAGACCACAATCGCGGTGCCTTCACGTAGCAGCGCAGGGATCTGATAGCACAGCGATTTACCGCCGCCAGTGGGCATCAGCACCAACGCATCGCCTCCGGCCATCACATGCTCAATGATGGCCTGCTGCGGGCCACGAAAGTGGTCGTAGCCAAAGACCTCCTGCAGTACCTTGAGGGCTGCCGAGTCGCCGTGCATCGCTGCTCTCCTTGTCGTGTGCGTGAAGGAACGGGGTTAAGGAGAGTAAGCCGTCGCCTTACCCATCCGCCCTAATCCGCTCAACAATCTCCGCCAACGCATTTTCTGCCTGGTCATTATCAACTTGGCAAGTGCCCGCATTCAGATGGCCGCCGCCGCCGTAGCTTAGGCACAGTTCGCCCACGTTGGTGTTGCTGGAGCGGTTGAGGATCGATTTACCAATCGCCAGCACGGTGTTCTGCTGCTTGAGCCCCCACATCACGTGAATTGAGATATTGCAGTCGGGGTACATGGCGTAGATTACGAAGCGGTTGGTTGCGTAGATGGTTTCCTCGTTGCGTAGATCCAACACCACCACGTTGCCGTGTACTGTCGCGCAGCGCTCGATTTGCTCCTTTGCTAATTGCTCGTGCTCACGGTAAAGCGTGGTGCGCTCCTGCACATCGTCAAGGGCGAGGATTTCATCGATGGTGTGCTCGCGGCAGTAGTCGATCAGCTTCATCATCAGCTGATAGTTGGAGATGCGGAAGTCGCGGAAGCGTCCCAGGCCCGTGCGGGCGTCCATGATGAAGTTCAGCAGTACCCAGCTCTGCGGGTTGAGAATTTCGTCTTTGTTGAACTGGGCAGAGTCGCTCTTATCGACGGCTTCCATCATATCGTCCCAGCGTGCGGGGAAGACCTCGTGGCCGCCGTAGTACTCCCATACCACGCGGGCAGCGGAAGGGGCGTCTGCATTAATGATGTGGTTGTCGGCACGCTCAACGTTGCGCACTGTTTCGCTTAGGTGGTGGTCGAACGCTAGGTGGCAGCCGGGCACATAGGGCAGGTTGGTGGTGATGTCGTTGGCATCGATAGCAATTTTGCCATCCTGCATGTCCTTCGGGTGCACGAAGGTGATTTCATCAATAAGCCCTAAGTGCTTGAGCAGGGCACCGCATACCAAACCATCAAAATCGCTGCGGGTAACTAAACGAAACGTGGGTGTTTGTTGCGTAGGCATTTGTTTTCTCGACACGGTGAATAGTCATCAAAAGATACCAGCAGTTATCGAGGGTTAAAATAAGCCCTTGATAATCGGCTGCGTTTAATCAAGCGCAATAGCTCACTAGGCAAATAGGCTATGGTAAAAGCAATGTTTCACTAACACGAATACCCTACAAGGACGTTGCTAACGTGTTTACCTGGCAAGAAGTGCCACGCCTGCCCCGTGCGGAAGGGCGTATAGACGCCATAGACCTCGCCCGTGGTATAGCGATTGGGCTGATGATTCTCAGCCATACGGTGAGTGGGCTGATTGGAATACGCAACGTCCCCGATTGGGGCATGGTGCCCGTCCATTTTCTCACTAAGTTCTCTTCTTCCCTGTTCATCCTGGTCTTCGGGATTGCGCTAGCCGTGGCCTTTTTAGCGTCTACCCAAACAGAGGCGTGGCCAAAACGGCGGCTAAAACTATGGGTGCGCGCGGTTGAAGTGTGGTTTTGGTACAAGGCGTTGACGGTCGTCGAGATGCTGCCCTATTACGCCCCAGGCGATATTGTTGATGCGCTGCTTTATCAGCGCTTTGCGATTTGGGTAGAAATCCTCGGTTTTTACGCCATCGCCCTGCTGTGGGTGCCGCTGGTACTTCCATTATGGGCACGTACACCGCTGTGGGGGCGGTGTGCGCTTATTATTAGCTTAACCACGCTCTCCGCTTGGCTGCAGGGGCTGAGCTTTGGCGGTAACGACACCTTAAAAGCGCTGCTGGTGGACCATGAAGACCATTACACCTGGGGCCAGCTCAGCCGCGCGCCTTTGATCTTGGCGGGCCTGCTAATCGGTGAAGCCTTGCTGCGCTGCTATTTTGATACGGCGCTGAGGCGAAAGCTGGTGCTGGCGCTGGTGGGCGTAGGGGCTGTCATGGTCGCCGCGTTCTATGGCTTGGCCTTTGCCGAAGGCGATGTTTCTGCTGCGATGCTGGCGGTGGCGAATAACGACGGCAAGCACCCGCCTGGGCTGAAATTCACGCTGTACAGCGTGGGCGGCGCGCTGGTTATTTTAGGCGCTGCACTCGCTGGTGGAGCTACGGCAGCCAAGGCGCTACGGCCATTAACGATGGTAGGGAGCGACGCGCTCAAAGCGTTTATTTTCCATATTGTGATGATTTTTCTGGTGCTGCGTTTTCTGCTGGAAGGCGAAGGCATGTACACCTATCCACAGGCGCTTGGTGTGGGTGGGCTGTTAATTCTTGGAGCCGCGTTGTGGATTTGGCTAACGCGCTGGATCGCCCGTTACAATTGACCTCCTTCCCTCCCTCAGCTTCTTAGGAAGCTGCCGCCTGAGGCGGAAAGGAAGGGGATTCCCTGGTTGTCGCCTTCCAGGTTCCTGCTTCGCTGTCCGTTGCCTTCAATGCCTTGGCATTGCCGGTCTTACACAAACTCAACAGGCGTCAATTCCCGAGGGCCCCTCGGTATTTGCTGCAACTCTCGGCACCGGCGAGTAGCGCGGTGCCGGCTTGTAGGATGTTTCGAGCGGCATTGAGGTCACGGTCAATGCCCTGGGTACCGCAGCCTGGGCAATCCCAGACGCGCACATTGAGCGGCAGTGCCACCCGCACAAAGCCGCAGCCATGGCAGCGTTTGCTGCTGGGGTACCAGCGGTCGATCTGGACGAACTGCCGTCCCGCCCACGCCGCTTTGTACTCAAGCTGGCGAACCAACTCCCCCCAGCCGACATCGCTGATCGCTTTGGAAAGGTGACGGTTTTTAACCAGGTGCTTCACCTGCAAACTCTCCGCCGCGATCACTTGGTTGTCGTTCACGATCTGGCGGGTGAGTTGATGCAGGTGGTCACGCCGAGTATCGGCAATCTTGGCATGGCATTTAGCCACTTTTAGCCGCGCCTTGGCACGGTTATTCGAACCTTTTTGCTTACGGCTCAATTGCCGCTGCGCCCGCGCCAGCTTGCGCGCATAGCGTGCCGTATGGCGGGGATTGTTGACCCGCGGACCCTCGCTGGTGACGAATAGGTCTTTCAGCCCCAGGTCGATACCGACCATCTTGGGCGTGATCGGCAGCGCTTCAGTGTCCACTTTGCACAGGCAGCTAATGAAGTAACGACCGGCGCGGTCTTTGGAAACGGTCACCGTGCTGGGTGCTGAGGGCAGGTCGCGGCTCCAGCGGATGTTGAGCGGTTCGCGGCACTTGGCCAGCGTGATCTGGCCATTGCGGTACGAAAACGCCGAACTGGCAAAGGTTGCTGACTGCCGGTGTTTCTTGGATTTAAAGTGGGGGTAGCGTGCCCGCTTGGCAAAGAAGTGTTTGAACGCGGTTTGCTGATGGCGTAAGCATTGCTGCAACGGCACCGAACTAACCTCGGTTAGAAAGGCGGTGTCCGGCTGCTTCTTGAGTTGCGTCAGGAACGCACTGGCGTCGTGATAGCCGATTTTCTCCTGGCGCTGATAGAATGCATCGGTGCGATAGCGCAGTACGGCATTCCACACAAACCGGACGCACCCGAACGTCCGCGCCAGCAGGGTTGCCTGCTCGGGCGTCGGATAGAAACGGTATCTGTAGGCGCGCTCGGTTGTCATGGCTTACACATTAGCCATCTAGCGGTAAGGAAACAAGGCGTCCTGGCGGACGCCGCGCTATCCATCCGCTCACTAAAAGTAAGCGGTTTTCCGCGCTGACTGATAACCCGCCACTCGCCGCGGTAGGAGGTAAGGTTGCGACATCTTCAACGCTGGCTAGCCGCAGCGCTGCTGTGCGCTTTATTGCCAGCCAGCGCGGCGGTATTGGCAAGTACGAACTGGTACTACGAGGTCGATAAACAGAGCCCTTGGCAAGGCGATCTAGATGTGCGAATAAGCGCCATTGAAGAAGTATTTGGCGGCGCGCTAGGTGTTTATGTTCAGAACCTCGCAACAGGCGAGGCGTACTCCTGGCAGGCAGACGACCCCTGGTATTTGGCCTCGCTGATTAAAGTGCCCGTAGCGGCTCAGGTGCTGGCTGAGCGCCAAGCTGGCTCGCTCTCTCTGGATGATCGTCTTACATTGGCACGCAGCGACTTTGTCGATGGCGCCGGGCCGGTCAACTGGCACGACCCCGGCACGCCCATTTCGATTCGTTATTTGCTTGAGCAGATGCTCACCGTCAGCGATAACACCGCCACGGATATGCTGATAGACCGTGTGGGCTTGGACGCCGTGAATGCCCGCGCCCGCCGCATGGTCGCCGCCAGCAACGGCCAGCCGGAGCACCTTGGTCCCATCAGCAAGCTGGTGGAAGTGCGCCAGGGTGTATATGGCCAGTTACATCCCGAGGCTCGCCAACTGGGCGGGTTAGATTTTATCGCCCTGCGCCAACACCGTGTGAACCAGCGCCCGGCCGCCTTAGCGCGCACATTGGGCATGGGTGAAGGGAGCTTCGAACAGCCCGACTACGACCACGCCTTCGATGCCTACGAAGCCACCGGTGAAAACGTGGGCACGCTGCGCGCCTATGGCGACCTGCTGGCCAGCCTGCATCACGGTGGTATGGAGGATGTGAATGCCGAACAGCGCCAAACGCTGCTGGCGATCATGCAGCGAACTAAATCTGGCGAGCGGCGCTTGAAACAAGGCATGGGCAGCGAGTTCACCTTTGCGCACAAAACAGGCACGCAGCACCGGCGAAGCTGCGATGCCGGTATTGCATCGCGTGCCTCTCAAGCAGGTGACGCCGCCAATGGCCCCTGGGTCATCGTGGCGTGTACTCGTGGGCCGCTCTCGGTGCAGGCCCATGAGCGTGCCCTGGCGAGTGTGGGCGAAGCGCTGCGTTATAGCGGTGCCTTGGGTCACGACTAGCAGCGAGCGTGATAAACTGGCCTACCGTATTGGGTTTTTTGATTAAGGAGTTCGTTATGGCACGTGCCAGCGCCCGTCATATTTTGGTAAGCAGTGAAGAGCAGTGCAACGCACTGAAACAAGAGATCGAAAACGGCCGTGACTTCGCGGACGTGGCCAAGCAGCACTCCAGCTGCCCCTCCGGCCGTCAGGGCGGCGACCTGGGTAGCTTTGGCCCCGGCCAAATGGTGCCAGAATTCGACAAAGTCGTCTTCAGCGGTGAGCTCAACAAGGTTCACGGGCCGGTACAGACTCAGTTTGGCTATCACTTGCTCGAAATCACCAGCCGCACTTAATACCTTTTAAAGGCCGTCATGCACCGCGGCAGCCATGTCGCGGTGCCATTGGCATCGCGCTGCGCCGGTTCTGCGCTGGCCCGCGATGTAAGGAGCACGCCTTGAACGACCCCATCATTACCATCGATGGCCTGAATAAAACCTACGAAGGTGGCTTTCAGGCGCTCACCCGCGTGGATTTAACCATCCAGCGCGGCGAAATTTTTGCACTGCTCGGCCCGAATGGGGCGGGTAAAACTACCTTGATCAGCTTGGTATGTGGCTTGGTCAATCCCAGCGAAGGTCATGTCATTGTCGACGGCTTCGATAGCGTGCGCGATTACCGCCAAGCCCGCGAGCGGATTGGTCTTGTGCCGCAAGAGCTCACCAATGAAGCGTTCGAAACGGTCTGGAACACGGTGAGCTTCAGCCGTGGCCTGTTTGGTAAGTCCCCCAACCCCGCCCATATCGAAAAAGTGCTCAAGTCACTCTCGCTGTGGGATAAACGCTACAACCGCCTGATGACCCTCTCCGGCGGTATGAAGCGGCGGGTGCTGATTGCCAAGGCACTTTCCCACGAGCCACGCATTCTGTTTTTGGATGAGCCGACCGCCGGGGTGGATGTCGAGCTACGGCGGGATATGTGGAACGTGGTGCGCGGGCTGCGGGACGATGGGGTGACGATCATTCTCACCACCCACTACATTGAAGAAGCCGAAGAGATGGCCGACCGCATAGGCGTCATCAATCGCGGCGAGATCGTGCTGGTGGAAGAGAAAGCCGCGCTAATGAAAAAGCTGGGCAGCAAGCAGCTCACTCTGCAGCTACACAGCCCGCTAACGGAGTTGCCGCCTGCGCTGGCGCAGGAAGAACTCAGCTTAACCGCCGACGGCTATGAGCTGGTCTACACCTACGATGGCCGCCAGGAAGAGGAGGGGCGTGGGATCTCTACCCTGTTAACGCAGCTAGAGCAGGCGGGGATCAGCTTTAAAGATCTACACACCCGGCAGAGCTCGCTGGAAGATATCTTCGTGGACCTGGTGAAGGAGCGCTCATGAACCTCTATCCCGTTCGTGCGATTTATATGGCGGAAATGGCCCGCACTCGCCGCACGCTGCTACAGAGCGTTGTCTCACCGGTGATCTCTACCTCGCTCTACTTTGTGGTGTTTGGCGCGGCGATTGGCTCGCGGATTACCGAAATTGGCGGGGTGAGCTACGGTGCGTTTATCGTCCCTGGTTTGATTATGCTGATGCTGCTGACCCAGAGCGTCTCGAATGCCTCGTTTGGCATCTTTTTTCCCAAGTTCTCCGGCAGCATCTATGAGATTTTGTCGGCACCGATCTCCTATTTGGAGATTGTCGTGGGCTACGTAGGGGCGGCGGCCTCGAAATCGATACTGCTAGGGCTGATCATCCTCGGCACGTCCAGCTTCTTTGTGCCGCTTGAGATCGCCCACCCGTTCTGGATGCTGACGTTTCTGGTGCTGACCGCCGTCACCTTTAGCCTGCTGGGCTTTATCATCGGCATCTGGGCAGATGGCTTCGACAAGCTGCAGCTCGTGCCGCTGCTGGTGATTACCCCACTCACGTTCCTGGGCGGCAGCTTCTACTCCATCGATATGCTGCCTCCGTTTTGGCAGAGCGTGACCCTGGCGAATCCGGTGGTGTATCTCGTCAGCGGTTTCCGCTGGAGCTTCTACGGCATTAGCGATGTCAGCTTAGGAGCTAGCGTGGCGATGATTTTGCTGTTTTTGGCGGCCAGTCTTGCCACCATTGCCTGGATTTTCCGCACCGGTTACCGCTTAAAGCCCTGATGCTGAAGTGACCTCTTCGACGTTTTTATAAAGGTAATGTCTGTTTATGCCGCTACTGCAAAGTACTGTTTACCGCCTTGAGCCATCTCTCGATGGCGAACGCTTAAGTGTCACTGCCCCGCCTGCGGAAGCGGAAGCTGCCGGCGATGACGCGGTGATGGCCAGTCTAGTGAATGCGCTAAACGACACCTACAACACCAAAGCGAAGGGCTGGGGGCGCTTTGCCGAGCAGGGAGAGCAGGCCGGGCCGCTGGTGGCGTGGCTCACGGCGTATCAAGCCGACGAGCAAACCTTTGCCCAACTGGCGAACGCGATGGCCGAGCGACTGGCCCAAACGCTGCAGGGGCAGCTCTCCGTTGGCGGTTACTTGGTCATCGCTCATCTACAACAGGGCGATACGGAAACGCTGCTGATGGCCCTCATTCACCAGCGGGAAGGTATCGGCTTTAACGACGCGCACCAAGCGGTGCCCGCCGCCCAACTGAACACGAGCCAACTCACCCTGGCAGCCCGCATCAACCTGACCCAGTGGCAGAGCGGTGGGGAAAGTACCCAGTACGTCTCGTTTCTAAAAGACCGGGGCGGTAAAAAGCTCGCCGATGGCGTAGCGGCGCTGCTGGGCATGGAGGAGGGCATTGATGCCCCCGCCGAAACCCGCACGCTGCTGAAAGCCTTTAGCGACTACGTCGAAAAAGAGGACCTGGACGACGACGCCAGCCGGGAAAAAACCGATACCCTGGTCGATTACGCCAACGAGCAGCTGCGCCGTGGTGAACCGATGACGCTGGAAGAGCTCTCTGGGCTTGTGGATGAGAAGCAGCCCAAGGCGTTTTACGACCATATTCGCAACGCCGACTACGGCCTTTCGCCGGAAATCCCGCCAGATAAACGTACTATCAGCCAGTTTCGTCGCTTCACCGGGCGCTCTGGAGGCGTCTCGATCAGCTTTGATTCACACCTGCTGGGTTCCAGCATTGAGTATGACGAAACCCAGGATCGGCTGATCATCAAGCAAGTGCCCAAACAGCTCAAAGAGCAGCTTGCCAAGCGGAAAGAGTAAACGGCGAGGCCTAGGGCGGCACTCTTAAGGTGTCGTGTAGTCCTAGGTTAGCCACTGATATGAGGAGACCGCCGTGCTGGATGCCATTCACTCTTTCTTCCAACAGGTACTTTCCGTGCCTGAACAGCGTGATAACAAAACGCTCACCCTAGAGCTAGCGTCGGCAGCGCTGCTGTGTGAAGTGATGCGCGCCGATTACGACAACAGTGATGAAGAGCGCGCGGCGCTGAAGCAAATGCTGATGGCGCGCTATCGGCTCAACGAGCAAGATGTCAGCGAGTTAATGGCACTGGCAGAGGCGGAGGTCGACGACGCGGTGGATCACTATCAGTTCGTCAGCCTGATCAAACAGCACTATGGTTACGAGCAGCGCCTGGAACTGGTCAATTTAATGTGGCAACTGGCCTGGGCCGACGGCACGCTGGATCCTCTCGAAGAGCATCGGATTCGTCGGCTGGCAGATCTGCTGCATGTCAGCCATAGCGACTTTATTCGCAGCAAGCTTAACCAGTCACCGGAAGAACCCTCTTTCAATCACGACACCCACGGCAAAGGAGCGCCGAAACGCCCATGAGTAATACGCAGGAAGCGACGAACTTAACCGAGCTGATCCATACCATGGAGAAGATGGAGGGGGAAAAATCCCAGGTCAGCGTGGATGACGTGGTACACGCGGTGGGGAGGCGCTCGTTTGGGCCGCTGCTGCTATTAGCGGGGTTGATTACCCTGGCCCCCATCCTGGGCGATATCCCTGGCATGCCGACGCTGATGGCCTCCCTGGTACTGCTAACGTCGGTGCAGTTATTAATCGGGCGAGAAACGTTCTGGCTGCCCGGATGGTTGCTTAACCGCTCCCTCTCCCGGAAGAAGTTCGATAAAGCGCTGCACTACATGAAAAAGCCCGCTAAGTGGGTAGATAGCTTGTTGGGTGTGCGCTTGGCTTGGATGACCGGCTACATCGGGATTAGGGTAACGGCCGTTGCCTGCCTGCTCGTGGCCCTGGCGATGCCGCCGATGGAGTTTATTCCGTTCAGCGCTAACGGTGCCGGGCTTGCGCTCACGCTGTTTGGGCTGGGGCTGGTGGCCAGAGATGGCCTGATGCTGGCGCTGGGGTTTTTGCTTACCGGCGTGACCTTCACGGTAGTAGTGATGAATCTCATCTAATGCTTTACTAGGCACTTTCGCTATTGCCGTAAAGCAAGAAGGAGCTATGTGCCTACGATGAGTAACTCGCCCCATTTACCACCTCCACCCAAGCCACCTCACCAGCAGTCGGCGTGGGAGCGGCGGATTGAAACCGCGCTGTGGAACTCGCGCTTTTTGGTCATGCTAGCGGTGGTGCCAAGCCTATTAGGCTCGCTGATGCTGTTTATCGTCGGCACGCTGGATATCCTTAAAGTGGTGGGCGATGTACTGCACTACTACTTGGTGGATGACACCCATAACATCCACGACACCCTGGTGCCCGATATCATTATTGCGGTGGATATCTATCTGATCGCCATCGTGCTGCTGATTTTTGGGCTAGGCGTTTATCGGTTGTTCGTTTCGCGTATCGACCAAGCAGAGGTGCGTTACCCTGCACACCCCTTCAACGTTGCCTCGCTGGATCAGTTGAAAGACAAAATCGCCCGTGTGGTGATTTTGGCCGTGATTATCGAATTCTTCCGAGCAGTCGTCGATATCCGCTTCACCACGCCCTTAGAAGCGATTTATTTAGCGCTCTCCGTACTGGCGCTGGCCGCCGCGCTCTACTTGATGAGTTTGGCGCATAAAGGGGAGTAGTCATTAACAGGAGGAGTGGCGCGCGCCGTTACTCCTCTGCCAATAAATCGGCCACCAGCGCGTTAAGCTGCTGCTGGAACTGGCCACCGGGCGATGGCGGGGTTGGGTCTGAGGTGATCACCACCGTCATCTCCCGCTCGGGAATCACATACAGCGCCTGCCCGCCGTATCCTCTCCCGTAAGCGACGTGTTCACCCGCTAGCGTCGTGATAAACCAGCCAAAGCCGTAGCCATCGCCCGTCCAGGGTGATTGGCCTCTGGGCGTCCATGAATCTTCTACCCAGCCTTCAGGCAGCACGCGCTGGCCATTGGCCACGCCGTCGTTGCGGTACAGCTCCCCAATCGCAATGAGCGCGCGAGGGGAAAGCTGCATATCGTTCCCTCCAAAGTAGATCCCTTGAGGGTCCTGCGGCCACGGGGGAATCGCAATACCGAGCGGTTCGCCTAACAAGCGCTGGGCAAGCGCGAGGGTGCTTTCACCGCTGGCCTGAGTCAGCGCCGCCGAGAGCAAATGGCTGGTGCCGGTGGAGTAGAGCATGCGCCCGCCTGGGCGGTCCACGAATGGGCGAGTGAGCGCATCGTTTACCCAATGGGCGCTGGCCACCCAAGCGCCGTAGTTGCTGCCCGATGTACGCTCTAAGCCAGCTTGTTGTGCCAGTAAGTGCGCCACTGTGATGTCGTTCACCTGTGGGGCAGCAGCGCTGGGCACACTATCTAGTAGCGCCACCAGCGGCCGGTCAACGGATTCAATGACGCCCGCCTCGATCGCCGCCCCGGTCACGGCGGCTAACACCGTTTTCGATAGCGATTTGACGTTGGCAGGTGCCGCAACCCCTGGGCCGCCTTGGTGATGTTCATGAATAATATTGCCGTCGTAAGCCACCACTACAGTATGTAAGCGATCAAGCGCCTGAGCTTGTTGGTTGAGTGTTTGTAGCGCACCCGATGATGGTTCTGAGGCCTCAGCAGCGGTAACAGGCAAAGAAGTCATCACACAGGCAAATAAAAAGGCAGTTGTTTTCATCACAGCACCAGGCAAGGAAGTCGTAAACTTCGAGATACGTGAGGAGGTAAGGTTCCATTGAGAGGGCAGCAACCACGATTACGCAAACTGAGAAAAAGCCTGCTACGCTAGGAGAGATTATTGAAGGGAAGCAACCCTTTGATTTCCATGAAACGCTAAAGCAAGGAGTGCCGTTATGCGTAACATTATCTATATCGTAGGTCTGATCGTTGTTGTTCTGTTTATTTTGTCGCTGTTGGGCCTGCGTTAATCTCTGCCATGAATAACCCACGACCTGCATGATGCGATATTAGCGCTTCTAAACGCCCGCTCCCCCAGCGGGCGTTTTTTCTATACATGCCTCAAACTCTACACGTCTCAAACTCTATACATTCTCAACCAGAGGCTAGGCGCAATCCGCTGCCCCTTGGCCAAACATATCAAACATCAGCTCGCGGCCCATGGCTGTTAACACAAAACGGCCATAGTCATTAAAAGTGGCGGCATCACTCTCTTCCAACACTTGCTGGCAAAGCGCCCAACGGGGGTGCTGATGGCTCAGAGAGATCAACTCCTGGCGCGATAAACCACGCTGTATCAGGGTGATGGTTTCAAGCACATGGCCGCTCTCATAAAGCAGTTCCGCTACGCTAGAAAGGCAGTGGCGCAAGCTGCGCTGTACGTGGAAGGAAGCAGTGGTCGCGGGGGATAATGCTTCAGCGGGCATGGTAGGTTGCTCCTGCAATCGCAGCAAAATGGGTGTGCTGCAGTACATTATAAAGCAGTAGGGATGTTAGACCAAGGTCTATGTATTGGGCTGAGTTTTGCGTGTCATCTGAATTACCAAACAGCGCGTAAAGCATCGCCCAGTCGGGCGGTGATACAAGCGCGCACCGCGTAGCGGTGCCAGATTGACTTCGCCTCATTACCCTGATATTTATACAGCATGACAAAGCGTGCCTACAAAGAACGGTTCTACCCCACCTCTGAACAGGCTGAGCTGCTGGCGCAGTCATTCGGGTGTGCCCGTTTTGTCTGGAATAATACCCTGGCCTATCGCACCGAGGCGTATCAGCAGCGCGGTGAATCGGTCTCGCACTCATCGGCGGAAAAGCGACTGGTGGGCTTAAAGGCGGAGTTTCCGTGGTTGCGGGATGTTTCCAGCGTGATCCTGCAGCAAACGCTCCGCGACCAGAAAGCCGCCTTCGACAACTTCTTCAACCCAAAGCTCAAGGCGCGCTACCCACGTTTCAAGCGCAAGGATTGCCGGCAGTCGATCCGGCTGACCAAGGCCGCGTTCCGCTATCGGGATGGTGAGATCACTATCGCAAAAGCGAAGACGCCGTTACCCATCCGGTGGAGCCGGTCACTACCCTCTGCACCCTCTACCATCACGATTTCACGCGATCGTGCTGGACGCTACTTCATCAGTTGCCTGTGTGATTTCGTGCCAAAAGCGCTTCCGGTCACGCGCAAAACGGTCGGCATTGACCTCGGCTTGAGCGATTTGTTCATTACCAGTGACGGCGCAAAATCGGGCAATCCGCGTCATCTGAAACGCTACGAGGCGAAGCTGGTCTGCTTGCAGCGCCGGTTGGCGAAAAAACAGACAGGTTCAAACAACCGCAACAAACACCGTTGGAAAGTGGCACGGCTACATGCCAAGATCGCCGACTGTCGCCGTGACGCTACCCACAAAGCGACCCGCGCACTCATTAACGAAAACCAAGTCCTGTGCGTCGAGTCACTTAATATCATTGGTATGATCAAGAATAGACGGCTTTCTAAATCCATTAGCGATGCCGGGTGGGGTGAGTTCGTCCGGCAACTGGAATACAAGGCCGCCTGGGCGGGGCGCCAACTGGTGAAAGTGAGCCAGTGGTTCCCCAGCAGCAAGCGGTGTCATGGCTGTGGCTACAAGGTTGAGAAACTGCCGCTGTCGCAACGTCACTGGCACTGCGAAAGCTGCGGCTACCCCATTGACCGCGACATCAACGCGGCCAGGAATATACAAACCGCCGGGCTGGCGGGGTTAGCCTGTGGAGCGACCGGAGCGGAGGGCAGCGGCCTAGCTGCTGTCTAGTGAAGGCGTGTGGAAGCAGGAAGGTTCTGGGGGTGATCTCAGAACCCTCGCCCAAAGCGCGAAGCGCGGCGGGCGGGGAGTGTCAGAAAAAAGGTGTGGTAGTCTCGCAAGACTTCTTTTAGGGCTGGTTGATTATGCAGATTAGTGTCTTTGGTACCGGATATGTAGGGCTCGTGGCAGGTGCGTGTTTGGCGGATGTGGGTCATCAGGTCATCTGCATGGATATTGATGCTAACCGCATCGCACAGCTTAGCCGTGGTGAGATCCCTATTTTCGAGCCAGGCCTGAGCCAGCTGGTAGCGCATAACGTTGCCGCTGGGCGTTTGCGATTTACCACAGATACCGCACAGGCGGTAACCGAAAGCGACACGCTGTTTATCGCGGTGGGCACCCCGCCAGACGAAGATGGCAGCGCTGATCTGCAGTACGTATTAAGCGTTGCGGAAAGTATCGGCCAGCACATGCAGGACTATAAGCTGGTGGTTGATAAATCGACGGTGCCGGTAGGCACAGCCGAGCGTGTAAGCGACACCATCAGCCGCGTGCTACAGCAGCGTAAGGTTGAACACCCTTTTGATGTGTGCTCCAACCCTGAGTTTATGAAAGAAGGCGCTGCCATTGATGACTTCACCCGCGGCGCTCGCATTATCGTAGGCACCGAGAGCGAGCGGGTAAAAGAGCGCATGAAAGCCTGCTACGCGCCCTATAACCGCAACCACGACAAGCTGATGTTTATGAGCGTGCGAGCGGCAGAGCTGACGAAGTATGCCGCCAACGCCATGCTGGCGACCAAAATTAGTTTCATGAACGAAATGGCGAATTTAGCGGAGCGCTTAGAGGTTGATATTGAAGATGTACGCCGGGGAATCGGAAGTGACCCGCGCATTGGCTATCACTTTATTTATCCTGGTTGTGGTTATGGCGGCTCCTGTTTTCCTAAAGATGTGCACGCCCTTGAGCAAGCCGCTTTGCAATTAGGTTGCACGCCGGAATTATTAAAAGCCGTAGAAGCCGTTAATCAGCGCCAAAAACAAACGCTTTACACAAAACTGCAAGAGAGCCTCGGTAACTTAGAGGGGAAAGTAATTGCTATTTGGGGGCTAGCATTTAAGCCCGGCACCGACGATATGCGCGAAGCGCCCAGCCGAGCACTGATGGAAGCCCTGTGGGCAGCAGGCGCAAAGGTGCAAGCGTTCGACCCGGAAGCGATGGGTGAGTGCCGAAGGCTTTATGGCGAGCGTGACGACCTGATGCTCGCAGGCGATCGCATACAGGCAGTAAAAGGTGCAGATGCACTGGTTATTTGCACAGAGTGGAAAGAATTTCGCACCGTTGACTTCACTTGGTTAGCAAGCCAGCTAAACAATAAATTAGTGGTAGATGGGCGTAATTTATATGCGCCCAGCGCGTTGAGTGAGGCGGGTGTTTGCTATGTGGGTGTCGGTAGAAAGTCTTAATAAACAGAAGTTTATAGCTTTGGTTTGCTGTTTCTGATAAATGGGTAAGCCCAGGGCTAATAAATTTGTTAAAGTTAATAGTCTCAATGCCGAATAAATAACTAATTAGCTAACTTGAATAATGGCTGCCGCAAAATCGGTAAGACGGCCGCACAACGCGAAAAAGGGACGGTACGCATGGCTTCCATTTCATCACTTGGTATCGGTTCAGGGCTGGACCTCAACGGCTTGCTAGATCAGTTGCAAGAAGCTGAGCGTGGCAAACTTGCACCCATCGAGCAGCAACTGGAAACCCAGCAAACCAAAATTTCTGCCTACGGGCAGCTGCAGAGCGCCCTTTCTGAATTTCAAAGCGCCGCAGGTGCACTCAACGACAGCGCGCTCTATGAAAGCCTCTCTACCAACGTAGGGGGCGAAGCAATCACCGCCACGGCCGATGGCGAAGCGCAGCCCGGCAGCTACAACGTAACGGTGGAAACGCTAGCAACCCGCGGCACCTTAGCTTCTGAAGGCGTTACGGCTGCGGATGAAGCGCTCACCACAGCAGAGCAAACGCTTACTTTTACCTTTGAGGATGGCAGCACGCAGGATGTCACCATTGCGGCAGATAGCACTCTCGAAGATATGCGCGACGCCATCAATGCCAATGAAAATGCAGGCGTTAACGCCACTATTGTGAACGACGGCACTAACTACCGGTTAGCGCTTAGCTCAAGCGAAACAGGCGCTGATGCCTCGATTGCGGACTTCAACTTCTCAGGCACTGCGCCGTTTGCAGCGGATACCACCAACACGCTTCAAAAAGGCACAGACGCCGCGCTGAATGTGAATGGCATCGCCATCACTAGTCCTACCAACCAAGTAGAGGGCGCCATTCAAGGCGTCACGCTGAACCTTCAAGCAGAAGGGGATAGCACCGTTTCAGTAGAGCAAAACACCCTAGCAGTGCGCGAAGCGGTCACGGGCTTTGTGGATGCCTACAACGACCTAAAAGGCACCATTGGTGAACTCACCAGCTTTAATGCTGAAACCGGTGCCGCCGGTGACTTGTTGGGCGATAGCGCCGTGCGCACAGTAGAATCCCGCCTGCGCAGCGTGCTTGGCAGCGGCATTGAAGGCCAGTTCTCCATGCTGACTGATATCGGCATTTCACTACAACGCGATGGCACGCTGGAGATCGATAGCGGCAAGCTAGACGACGCCATTGCCAATAACCAAGATGCGCTCTCGGCGTTTTTTGCAGGCAGCGCAGAAGATGAGGGTATGGCGGGCCAGCTAAACCAAACCGTTGAGCAGCTGTTAGGCACGAACGGCGCAGTGGCTGGGGCGAAGTCGGGGGCTGAAAACCGTATTGAATCGCTCGGCGAACGTTATACCCGCATGGAACAATCCATCGAGCAAACCATATCCCGCTACCGCACCCAGTTTGGTCAGTTGGACGGCATGATCTCCCAAATGAACCAAACCAGCGCCTACCTCACCCAACAGTTTGATGCGTTAGACGCACAGCTAGGCCGAGAATAATACCAATTTTGTTTAGCTATCTCCAAAGCGCCTGCGATAAGCAGGCGTTTTTATTAGGGTAATAAGTGGGTACTACCTAAAGCACGAAAAAGCGCTAAATTTAGGCGTTGTTCCATCGATAAAAATGCTATTAAATTTCAATAAACACGCCGTACCTGGCTAAGTGTTTTAGATGACTGTTGGTTTAGCCTTTTGCATCGAGGAACATCGGCATGGCGACAATAACTTCCCTAGGCGTTGGCTCTGGCTTAGACCTCACTGGCCTATTAGACCAGCTTCAGGAAGCGGAGCGTGGCAAGCTCGCGCCTATTACCCGCCAAAAAGAGCAGCAGCAAGCCAAGATCTCTGCCTATGGCCAGCTGCAAACATCGCTAAACGCATTCCAAGACGCCGTGGCGAAAGTTAACGACCCAGCGCTTTACCAAAGCCTCTCGGCTAACGTGCAGGGCGATGCGATTAAAGCCACGGCCACGGCTGATGCACTGCCGGGCAGCTACCGCGTTGAAGTAACAAAACTCGCCACCACAGGCTCCCTAGCATCTAGCAGAGTCACCGAGAGCGATACCGCGCTAGATTTGCAGAGCGCCACCGCCATTCAGCTCACCTTTGGCAATAGCGATACGGTCAGCATTGATATTGCGGCAGACAGCAGCCTAACCGACATCCGCGATGCCATTAACGCCAACAAAGAGGCTGGGGTAAACGCCACCATTATTAACGATGGCACAGGCTACCGGCTGGCGCTTAGCTCTAAAACGACCGGCGCGGATGCCTCTATTGCCAGCTTTGGCTTCGTAGATGCAGCTGGAGCCACGGTAGCAGGCCCCTTTGCAGAAGATGCCGCCACCAAGCAAACCGGTGAAAACGCCGCGTTAACGGTAAACGGCATTGCCATTAGCAGCGCCAACAACCAGATCGAAGGGGCCATTCAGGGCGTTACCCTCAACCTAGCGGAACTCAGCATTGCCGATGGTGAAACCGCCTCCAGCACGGTGAACGTAGAGCGCGATACGCTCAAGCAGCGCGAAGCCATTAGCGGCTTTGTAAAAGCGTTTAACGACCTGAAAGGCACCATTGGCAAACTCACCAGTTTTAATGGCGACAGCGAAACCGCCGGTGATCTGGTAGGCGACAGCACCGTGCGCACCATTGAAAGCCGCCTGCGGAGCGTACTGACTGGCGGCGTAGCCGGTGGTGAACTTTCCACGCTTAACCAGCTAGGCATTACCCTGCAACGAGATGGCACGCTGGAAATGGATGAAGACAAAATCAGCGACCTAGTCGCCAATAACCCCCAAGCACTCAGCGACTTTTTCGTCGGTGGCGAAGCAGGCAATGGCCTGGCAGCCCAGCTCGACAGCACCGTAGAGCGAATGCTTGGCGATAACGGTGTAGTAAAGCTAGCGATTAGCGGTGCCGAAAGCCGTGTAAAAAGCCTGGATGAGCGCTATGAGCGCATGGAAAAAACCATTGAAGGCACCATCTCCCGCTACCGCACCCAGTTCGGCCAGCTAGATAGCATGATTGCCCAGATGAACAGCATGAGTTCCTACTTAACCCAGCAGTTTGATGCGCTAGATGCTCAGCTAGGCCGTAAAAAGTAGCCAACGTCACGGTAGCCAATAACGCCAAAAGCGGCCTCAACGGGCGATAAAGTGAACCGCTCAGAAAGAGGCCGCTTCAGCGGGCGACGGGTTTTAGCACCATTCTTAATATGCCCCACGCGATTGCAGGGCACAACGACAAAGCAACCTAACCCCTTCCAGCTACTCTCCCTCTCGGTACATGGCCGCCAAACTCTCTTCCGTGATGGGCTTACGCTTAGCATCCAAAATTTTGCCACCCAGCGCCGCCACCTCATGGGTAAAGGTAATTAAATCCTCCGGGTTGCGCGACACCTTCCGCGTGTTCAAAAAGCGGATCAAGATCGACACCCCCTGCACCGGCGTATGCTCCCCCTCTTTATGCTCTTTATGTAGCGGCGGCAGCTTACCCGGCGAGGTAGCGCTAGCCAGCATAATCGGGTAACCCTGCGGCCCCGGTGGAAGGTGGAAGGCGCCTAGCTCCGCCTCGTAAAAGGCATTTTTCGCGGCAAGCATTTCCCCCAGCGCTTGGTTAATGGCTTGGCTGGGGGTATCAAACATCACAAACAAACACTGCTGGGTCGGCTTTTTGCTT
The DNA here is from genome assembly GCF_024158645.1 of Halomonas sp. 707B3. Taxonomy (NCBI): domain Bacteria; kingdom Pseudomonadati; phylum Pseudomonadota; class Gammaproteobacteria; order Oceanospirillales; family Halomonadaceae; genus Halomonas; species Halomonas sp. 707B3. The sequence goes on along the minus strand of NZ_JAMZBE010000001.1, from coordinate 13,190 downwards.
TGCTTGCTGGATGTTTTAGGCTGGCGTTGGTAGCTGGTGGTATCCGCCTGCTCTGCTGAGGAAGTAGGTGAGGGAGTGGGGGCCTGCTGAGAGGAAGGCTCGGCCTTGCGTGGTGCAATCACCACCTTATAAAACAGCGCAAAGCTTATCAGCCCTAGCACAACAGCGATGCCGCCCAGTAGCAATGGTAGGTAGGTTGTTATCATGATGCATCCTCTCCTGCATTCGTATGAACGTACAATACCCCTCTACGCATAAAAATGCAGCGCCTCGGCCAGCTGTGTAGTGCCATGTTGGGGTAGTGTTCACCAAAAATTACATAAATTTTTACTATTTACCCTAAAGGTTCTCTCTTTCGAGCCGTTAATTAGGACAACGGCACACACAGTGGCCGAAAAGCGGGCCTTCTAGGCCAGTGTTCCAGCAAGGAGAATCACCATGTCAGTGATCAATACCAACATTACATCGATGATCGGTCAGCAGAACCTGCGTGAATCGCAAAATTCTCTGCAAACTTCTATGGAGCGTTTGAGCTCTGGCCTGCGCATCAATAGCGCCAAAGACGACGCTGCTGGCCAGGCGATCGCTAACCGTATGAGCAGCCAAATCACTGGCCTATCTCAAGCACAGCGTAATGCCAACGACGGTATCTCTGTGGCGCAAACCGCTGAAGGTGGTTTGAACCAAATTAATGACAACTTGCAGCGTATTCGTGAATTGACTGTTCAGTCACAAAATGGCACCAACTCTGCAGATGACCTGCAGTCAATTCAGGACGAGATTACACAGCGTCTTAGTGAGATCGACCGTATTTCCGCCGAGACCAACTTTAACGGCACAGCGGTACTTGCAGCTGATCGGGGGTTGGATATTCAGGTAGGCGCCAACGACGGTGAAACTATTTCAGTCAATCTGCAGGAAGTTACGGCCAGCGCGCTTGGGCTGGGAAGCTTTGATGCTACCAGTACTTTCCGTATTAGTGATCTTGAGACAACGGCAACACAAACGTTAGAATCTTCCTCTCTTAATCCTAAAGATGCTTTCTTTACTGATAGTAGTACAGCAGCTACAAACTACGATCTTTATAAAGATGAAAACGGCAATCTTTTCGCATATGACGCTACCGCTAATGAAGGTTATGCCGTAACTTATGATAATGCTACGGGCGAACTTGAATTTAGCTCAACGTCCGCAGCAGCCATGAACGCGACTGATGCTAGTGTCTTCACTCAGATAAATGACGGCGATGATGTAGTAGTTGGTAGTGATGCCGAGGGCAATGATGTGGTGGTTGCATATGACCCTGCATCACTTGATGATAGTGCTAATCCTGAACCAGAGCTATATGTAGATAATGGAAATAGTACAACGCCTGCAAATGATTTCTATGTGAAAGATGGTGAAAGCTATTATGCTGCAACTATCGATTATGATACAGGTGAAGTCACCTACGACAGTTCCGTGGCTGGCTCTACAGCCGGCGACCTTGATGGTGAGACCTTAGTAACGGGGGCTATCGTCAGTAATCCAGAGGACGCGGTTACAATTAATGTAAGCGGTTTGGATACTGCGAAGGTAGGCGATACTGATAATGTGGAGGTCTTTGCTTATAACAGTGAAAGTAATCAGGAAGGTTATGTAGTCAAGGGCAGTGTAGATGGTAAGGATGTCTACTATAGCGCCACAGTTAACGAAACTGACGGTACAGTCGAGCTAGGTAAGCAACTAACTGACGACCCGCTGAAGAAGCTCGACGCCGCACTGAATCAGGTTGACAGCTTTCGTTCTGAACTGGGTGCTGTGCAGAACCGCTTTGAGTCTGCAATTACTAACCTGAGCACCAATGAGACTAACCTTTCTGCGGCACGGTCACGTATTGAAGATGCTGATTATGCAGTTGAAGTTGCCGAGATGACACGTGCACAGATCCTTCAACAGGCCGGTACTTCCGTACTGGCACAGGCTAACCAGCTGCCGCAGAACGTTCTTTCTCTGCTGGGTTAATTGCTGGCGTGATAACTGGGTCAGCATCTTGCCCCAATGCTTTAATAACCGGCCCTTGTGGGCCGGTTTTTTTATAACTAGAAATCCCAGGCATCAGGTATGCTGGCTGGATAAATTGGGTGATAGGTAAAGTCATGGCAAAGCCAGTACGTAAAAAGAACCTTCGCAGAGTGCATACTACCAGGGGAAAGAATTTCATCACGCTGGAAGAAGCCGAAAGAAATGCGTACAAGAATCCCGATAATGCCGCCGCCTGGCGCAGGCTGGGGGTTATCCAGATGCGTAAAGGGCGGTTGCACGAAGCTATTGCCAGCTTGGAAACATCAGGGCAACTGAACCCTAACGAGCATAATAACCTTGCTTGGCTTGGGTATACACACACGTTGCTGGGTAATATGGCGCAGGCGCAAAAATACCTGAACAGTGTTTTGGAAGACAATCCACAACACCTTCAGGCGTTAATTGGTTTAGTGGCGCTACAGTTCCATAGTGGGCAACATGCACTTACTCTTGAAACTCTTGAAACTGCCGAGGCACTAAGCCCTGATAATCCTGAGCTATTGGAGTACAAGGCGCAGAACCTGATGAAGCTGGCGCGCTACGAAGAGGCTCTCGATGTTTATCACCATATTCTTGAGCAAAGCCCCGATAATGTGAGGGCGTGGAATGGTGCAGGGGTTGTGTACCGGGATTTAGGGGATTTTGACAAGCTAGTGGAGTATCACAAGAAAGCGATTGCACTGGATAAGGATAATCCCCTCCCGTTTGCTAATTTGCTAACGGCGGTGCATTACTCGCCTGATTGGGGTAGTGACGAGATCGCTGAATTGTGCAAAGAGTGGCAAACACGCTATGCGCCTCGCCAGCCGCCAGCCCGGCCCGTACCCAGTAACCTGTCACCGGCTAAGATACTGCGTATAGGCATGTTTTCGGATGGCTTCAGAAGTCACCCTGTTGGCAACATGATCATTGAAGCAGTGGAGCGGCTGCATCCCGAGGAGGTTGAACTCTACTGCTACCCGACGCACAGTGACGAAGACCACATTACCCAGCGCTTCAAGAAGATTGCTGCCAAATGGCAGCCGATCAAACACCTGGCTAGCGACACATTTGCGCAATGTGTTCGCGATGACGGTATTGATATACTAATTGATATGTCTGGCCATAACAGTGGCTCGCGCGCTTATTCCGTAGCTCTGCAGCCGGCACCGTTGCTGGTTAAGTGGGTAGGTGGATTGATCAATACAACTGGTATTGAAGCCATAGACTACCTACTGAGCGATAGCATTGAAACGCCTCCAGAAGAGGTAGTCGATCAGCGTTATGTCGAAAAGCTTGTTCGCTTACCCGATGACTACATTGTCTATCATATACCGCGTAATGTGCCGCTAGTTCGTTCTCTGCCCGCTAAAAAAAATGGCTATATCACCTTGGGGTGTTTCAATAACCCAACCAAGCTAAATGATACAACATTGAGAGAATGGGCGAAGCTCATGCATGAGCTGCCGGACTCACGCCTTTTCCTTAAGAACAAACCCTATACCAGCAAGGCGCTTTGTGAGCGTATTTATGCCACTTTAGAACATGAAGGTATCGCCAGAAAACGTGTACTTATCGAAGGCCCGGCTAAGCACCTAAAGCTACTAGAAGCCTATGGTAAAGTGGATATTGCCTTAGACCCTTGGCCTTATTCTGGTGGCCTGACCACCTGTGAATCATTACTGATGGGCGTGCCGGTAGTGACTCTACCAGGGCCGACCTTTGCAGGACGTCACAGTGCAACACACCTGATCAACGCAGGTTTGCCTGAGCTGGTGGTGGATAGTTGGGAGCAGTACCGGGAACGAGTTATAGAGCTTGCCAGCGACCTGGAGAGTTTAGCTACGATACGCACACATTTGCGTGACATTCTCAAGCAATCTCCAGTGTGCGATGGCGCGCGTTTTGCCAAGCACTTAATGATAACACTGCGTGCCATCTGGCAACGTTACTGCGAAGGCAAAGCTCCGGAGGCGCTTACCTTCAATAAAGATGGCCAAGCATGGTTCAAGGGCGAAAGTGAACCGGTTGATGTCGTTGTGCAGGAAGTGAAAAATACCCAGCAAGAAAGCAGTGGCTTTAATTGGGAGATAAAAGGTCAGATCGTTACTATAGATAATGCCTGTAAAGTATTGCGCAATCGGGCATTGTCGCTCATGATCAAGTCACGTGCCTTTGCGATCATAGCCTTTGATCCGCAAAGTTTGGTCCAGAAACCTGAAGTGTATGCAAATAGCGAGAATATACAGCTATTCCAGCACGTATTGTTAGGCGACAACCAGCCCGCTACCCTGTATGTCTGTATGTCCCCTACCCTGAGTAGCACGTTAAAGCCACTGCCAACAGAGCAACAACCACTTGGGAAGCGTGAAGGCACCCGGTTATTAACTACGCTTCCCATTAATACGATTGCGTTGGATAGTATCAAAGGGATAGCTAGCTTAGATTGGCTGGTGTTAGACGGATTAAGCGATGCTGCCACCATTCTTGAGCATGGTCAAAGAGCGCTCACTGATACGCTAGTGATTGAATTATCCGCGGTTTTCCAACCAACTCATGAACGCCAGCCCAGCCTTGCTGAATTGCAGCATTGGGCCAGCCGTAACGGTTTCCGCTTTTATTGTTTAAATACACCGCGACATATCAGCCACTTACCAGAAAGTATACCCGCCAAAAAGCGCCAAGCCACCGAGCTGGAAAGCGCCGATGTCCTGTTCCTACCCAGCCATGCGCGCATGACAACATTATCTGATAACCAACGAATCAAACTCGCCTTCCTGCTGCACACGGTGTATGGCATTAAAGATATGGCGTATGAGTTGTTGGCTGAGGTGAGTCAGGAGAAGGCTGAGGAGTACTTGGTGGAGGAAGGTTTGGCTGAGAAAATGAAAAAGCCAGCTGTGACGCGTGAAGTTATTTATGACCCTAGTCAGCTTGAGTGTAATCAATGTGAGTTTACCCTGTGCGTAGGGGTTCCAGTTTATAATGAAGAGAAGTATATTCGTGAGACTCTACAATCTCTAAAGAGACAAGATTTTAAAGACGTTAGATTTTTAGTTTCAGATAATTGCTCTACGGATAATACGTTAAATATTATCCGTGAAGAGGTGGCAGGGGATGATCGGTTTGAAATATTTCAGCAATCCGAGAATATAGGTGCTGGAAGGAATTTTGAGTTTGTTTTTAATAATAGTAAGTCGAAGTACTTTATGTGGTTAGGAGCCCATGATTTTTTATCAGACTCATATCTGTCTTTGGTTGTTGAAGATATACAGAAAAGTCCTGATGCCTCTATGGTAATGGGTAAACCTATGGCAGTAGATGAAAAGTCATGTGTGAAAGGTGTCGTTCACAGCGCAATCTATGATTTTTCAAATAACAAAAAAGAGAGTCGTTATTTAAAGTCAGTTGCTGAGCTTGCAAACTGTACGGTTTTTCATTCTGTTTTCTTACGTAAGTCTCTAGATGACTTTGTGTTTAGAACAACAATCTCTAATGACCATGTTTTAATAAGCCATTTGCTTTGGCATGGGAAGTTGAAGAATATAGAAGATGTTTGCTATTTCAGGCGCTATTTTTACAAAAGAAGTGAAAGTCAAGAGGAGAGGCTTGCAGGCAGTAATGTTAAGTTGGAAAGAGAAGGTTTTTATAAATATTACTTAGATGATTTGAGGGGGCTGTCTAGATATATGAGTGAATTAAGTTCGAATCAACTTTTAAGTAAAGCAAACGAGATTATTAGATCAAGGTTTGGTTAGAGGGGTGGTTATGAAATGCGTTATATTAGCCGGTGGGCTTGGTACCAGAATATCTGAAGAAACACACTTAAAGCCAAAGCCGATGATTGAAATAGGTGGTAAGCCTATTCTTTGGCATATAATGAAGCTGTATTCTTTTTATGGGGTTAATGATTTTATTATTTGCTGTGGTTATAAAGGATATATTATCAAAGAATATTTTGCTAATTATTTTTTGCATATGTCAGATGTTACGTTTGACATGTCAAGCAATACAATGCAGGTGCATGAAAAACATGCCGAACCATGGAGGGTGACATTGGTTGATACAGGGGAAGAAACTTTGACAGGTGGGCGCCTCAAGCGGGTCGCAAAATATGTGCGTGATGAAGTATCTTTTTGTTTTACCTATGGTGATGGAGTGGCCGATATAGATATCGGCGCTCAACTTGCTTTTCACCAGCAACATGGAAAGCTCGCTACTGTAACGGCAGTACAGCCTCCAGGTCGTTACGGGGCATTACTTCGGGATGAAACTTCGGTAAGTGGTTTTCAGGAAAAGCCTCCAGGTGATGGGGCTTGGATTAACGGTGGTTTTTTTGTACTCAATCCGAAAGTTCTGGAATTTATTGATGGAGACCAAAGTTCATGGGAAGGCCGTCCACTGGAAAGCATTGCTAAAAGTGGACAGTTGGAAGCTTTTGAACATCTTGGATTTTGGCAACCCATGGATACTCTGCGTGAAAAAAATTATCTAGAGCATCTTTGGGATTCAGGTAAAGCCCCTTGGAAACTATGGTCATGAATAAGGCATCATCGTCTTTTTGGCAGGGTAAACGAGTGCTAGTGACCGGCCACACAGGTTTCAAGGGGTGTTGGTTGGTCTTGTGGTTGCAGCGCTTGGGAGCAAATGTAACAGGGCTTGCTTTAGCGCCTAATACAAACCCCAACTTGTATATGCTTGCCAATGTAGATAACAACTTGAAGAGCTACGAATGCGATATCCGCGATGCTCATAACGTCTCGCGCATTGTGCAAGAAGCTAAACCAGAAATAGTATTTCACTTGGCTGCACAATCATTAGTGCGTGCTAGCTATAAAGACCCGCTGGCTACCTATGCTACTAATATTCAAGGGACAGCCAATGTGCTGGATAGCCTGCGAGAGATGGAGCACGTGCGTGTAGTTGTAGCAATTACCACCGATAAAGTGTATCGCAACCTCGAGCAGCCATATCCTTATCGCGAAACTGATAATCTTGGTGGGCATGATCCTTATAGTGCTAGTAAGGCTGCTGCTGAGCTGGTCGTTGCCAGTTATCGGGATGCTTTTTTGTCAGAGCAAGGGGTTGCTGTGGCGACGGCTCGGGCCGGTAACGTAATTGGCGGTGGCGATTGGGCTGAAGATCGCTTATTGCCTGATGCCGTGCGCGCCTGGAGTGCCGGACACCCATTATATATTAGACGGCCGTCAGCGGTTCGCCCCTGGCAGCATGTGCTAGAGCCGCTTTCTGCGTATTTGCGTCTGGCAGAGAAGCTCTATGAGGAGCCCAAAAAAGCAGGGGCTTATAACTTTGGCCCTCGCCCTCATGATGCAGCTACCGTGGAAGATGTTATTACAAAGGCGCGCAAATCATTTGGGAGCGGTGAGATTGAGTGGGGTAATGGTTGTGGAGGGCCGCATGAAGCGAATTGGTTGGCTCTAGAGACAGCAAAGGCACGTACTGCACTAGGTGTTGAGCCGCGTTGGGACTTGGGGCAATCTATAGCCTGTACGATGAATTGGTATCGGCGCCAGCTTGCAGGGGAGTCAGCGCAAGCGCTTTGTCTAGAAAATATCACTGCCTATGAGTCACATATCGAAGGTATGAAATCATAATGGGCCTACTGACCGTGAGCCACACCCCATTAAACGGGCTGATGCTTATGCAAAGGAATCAGATTGGAGATCATCGGGGCTTTCTTCAGCGACTTTTTTGCGCTGAATTTTTAAAGCAGGCTGGTTGGCATACTCCTATTATGCAAATCAATCATACCTTTACACGTCACAGTGGCACTGTGCGTGGCCTACATTTTCAATATGCTCCCTATGCTGAAATGAAATTAGTGACTTGCTTGAAAGGTGCGGTGTGGGATTTGGCTGTCGATTTACGTCCCGGCTCCCCTACTTTTCTTCATTGGCACGCGGAAGAATTGAGTGCAATTAACCAGAGATCTTTGATGATACCGGAAGGGTTTGCACATGGGTTTCAAGCCTTAAGTGATGACGTTGAGATGCTCTATTGTCATTCTCAAAGTTACATGCCTGCTATGGAAGGAGGGTTGCATTCACAAGACCCTCGTCTAGCGATTAATTGGCCACTCCCTATTAAAAAATTGTCGGATCGAGACGCTTCCCATAAGCTGATTGATAATAATTTTGAAGGAGTTGTACTTTGAACTGTCGACATTGTGCAGTACCTTTAAGTCACACGTTTCTTGACCTAGGTTTTGCTCCACCCTCCAATGCCTATCTTACGGCGGCTGATCTTGCTAAACCCGAAAAATATTTCCCGCTAAGAGTTAAGGTTTGTGATCAATGTTGGCTAGTACAGACTGAGGATCACGCCCAGGCGAACGAACTCTTTAACCCTGATTATGCCTACTTCTCCAGTACCTCTAGCGGCTGGTTGGCACACGCTGAACAATATGCTGCACAAATATCTAGTGAACTGAACCTTAATGCTAACAGCCTAGTTATCGAAGTGGCGTCTAATGATGGTTATTTGCTTAAAAACTTTGTTGCCATGCGGATACCATGCCTTGGCATTGAGCCAACCGACAGCACTGCTACGGCGGCGGAAGAGAAAGGCATTCCTGTTTTACGGGAGTTCTTTGGTGAAGCGCTGGGTAAACAACTGGCTCGTGAGGGCAGGCAGGCTGATTTAATTATCGGTAACAATGTTTATGCTCATGTGCCGGATATTAACGATTTCACGCGCGGACTCAAGTCAGTACTTAAGCCAAGCGGCACTATCACTCTAGAATTTCCCCATCTAATGCGCTTGCTTGAGCATTGCCAGTTCGACACTATCTACCATGAGCACTACTCTTATTTGTCGCTTTCAACTGTAAGTCGTATTTTTAAGGCTGCAGGCCTACGTATTTGGAAAGTTGCAGAACTGGATACTCATGGAGGAAGTTTACGTATATACGGTTGTCATGATGAGGATGATAGGGCAGATCATCAATCAGTTGTGGCAATGCTGCAACTAGAGTCAAACTATGGCTTGCAACAATTGGATACTTACCTTGACTTTCAGGCTCGCGCAAACAAAATCAAGGATGACCTGCTTTGTTTTCTTATCAAACAAAAGAATGCAGGGAAAAAAGTTGCTGCTTATGGCGCAGCTGCTAAAGGAAACACCTTGCTCAATTATGCTGGAGTGAAGCCAGATCTGCTTCCTTTAGTGTGTGACGCTGCACCAGCCAAGCAGGGAAAGTTTATGCCGGGCAGCCATATACCGATCTTGGAGCCAGTGCATTTGTCGGTAGATAAACTCGATTATGTATTAATCCTGCCCTGGAATATTGCAGAAGAGGTCAAACATCAGAATGCATCTTTGGAGGCAAGCGGTATCCAGTTTTTTGTTGCAATTCCAAAGATTTGTATCTTATGACTAGAGTGCTATTAACTGGCGCGACTGGTTTTGTGGGACAGCACATTCTGCAAGCGCTATGTAGGATCCCTGAGGTAAAGGTGGTACCTGTTATTCGCGAGGTAAAAGAGCCATTAATGGCCTCTTCACCTAGTGTGGAGAGGGTTGTGGTAACTACTGATCTTTTTTCAGAAAGCGAAGCTTGGTGGGCAGAACAATGTCGAGATATAGATGTTGTTGTACATGTGGCTTGGTATGCAGAGCCGGGAAGGTACTTGCAGGCATGTCAAAATATGGACTGCCTTATTGGTTCGCTTAACCTTGTGAAAGGTGCAGTAGTCGCTGGAGTAGGGCGCTTTGTTGGTATTGGGACTTGTTTTGAATATGATTTAGAAAATGGTGTGGCTTCTTTGAGTACGCCGCTTAAGCCATTAACACCTTATGCTTCTGCGAAGGCTGCTTTGTTTTTGAGCTTGTCACAGTGGCTGCCAGCCCAGTCCGTCCAATTCGCTTGGTGTAGGCTCTTCTATCTTTACGGTGAGGGAGAAGACGAACGTCGGCTAGTGCCTTACATTCGCAAGCAAATCGAAAATGGAAAATCAGCAGAGTTGACTAGTGGTAAACAAATTAGGGACTTTCTTGATGTTGCTGAAGCGGGGAAGATGATAGCAGATATTGCCTTAAGTAATTGTGAGGGACCATTCAATGTTTGCTCGGGAATTCCAATTACTGTTAGAGAGCTAGCGGAGAGAGTTGCTGATGAATATGGGCGTAGAGATTTGCTTATGTTTGGAGCACGCCCTGATAATTTAATTGATCCACCATGTGTACTTGGTATCCCAACTAGTAAATAGGGTGTTCTCATGACAAACGTTTTATATCGGCAAGATCGGTTTCCGATTCTGCAAAATCGAGTTTATGAAACAGTATCAGAAGCTAAAAGTTGTACTTTAGGAGATATTTTAATCATTGAGGATCAGCAAACTGGATTGGTTTATAATTCTGCTTTTCAACCTGAGTTGATGGTCTATGATGAGAAATATAATAATGAGCAGAGCCTGAGCGAGTGCTTTAGATTGCATTTAGACGAAGTAGCAACATTGGTTGAAAGCTTTCTTGGTGAAGATAAGTTGATTGAAGTTGGTTGCGGGAAGGGTTTTTTTTTAGAGATGCTCCTTGAACGGGGTGTCGATATAACGGGGTTTGACCCAACATATGATGGCATCAATCCTAGGGTTATCAAAAAGTATTTTTCTCCTGATGTTATCGTTGGTAATCCTAAAGGGTTTGTTCTTCGGCATGTTTTAGAGCATGTGCCAAATCCTGTTGATTTCCTTTTTCAGTTGCAATCGGCAAATATGGGTGGTGGGCTAATTTATATTGAAGTTCCTTGCTTTGATTGGATTTGTGAAAGACGTGCTTGGTTTGATATTTTTTATGAGCATGTCAACTATTTTCGATTAAGTGATTTCTCTAGAATGTTTGGTAGGGTTATAAAAAGTGGCCATTTTTTTGGTGGTCAGTATATTTATGTTATTGCTGATCTGGCTTCGCTAAGAGAGCCTGTTTTTGATGAAGACGATGCCGTCGCGTTTCCATCAGATTTTCTGTCCGGCCTTGACTTTAAATTTCAAAAGGATGGGGGAGAAGAATACCCTGTGTGTGTTTGGGGTGGATCTTCAAAAGGCGTGATATTCTCGTTATTACGTAAACGAGCAGGTTTAAAGGTAGATGTTGTTATCGATATTAATCCAGCAAAGCAAGGGAAATTCTTGCCTGTTACGGGTTTAGAGATACAATCGCCTAATGAAGGTTTGCGTGACCTACCAACGGGTGCACCTTTACTTGTTATGAACTCGAATTACCTTGACGAGATTAGTGGTATGTCGGGTCACAAATTTTTTTATATTGGAGTTGATCAATGAATGCTTTTGAAAAAGAAGTGAAAGAGCGTGTTCAGAGTTATTCAAAAAGTAATGGTTTACTAAATGCTGCTCGACAGTTCCGGCTTGAATCAATAATTTCTAGGTATTCTTATAATTTTTCGGCGCTTGGGAGACCGATCATCCAGTATCCCCAGGATATGGTCGCTATGCAGGAGCTAATCTGGGAAGTTAAGCCAGATTTGATTATTGAAACAGGCATCGCCCACGGCGGCTCTCTGATGTTAAGTGCATCTATGCTCGCACTACTAGATATGTGCGAAGCCATCGAGACAGGCGTAACGATTGACCCCAATCAGTCTAAACGCAAAGTGCTGGGTATTGATATCGACATACGCGCACATAACAGGGAGGCTATTGAAGCTCACCCAATGTTCTCACGCATCGAAATGATTCAGGGCTCCAGCATTTCGCCTGACGTGGTTGAGCAAGTTCAACAAATAGCTAAGGGCTACGAGCGCGTGCTGGTGTGCCTAGATTCCAACCATACCCATGACCACGTACTGGCCGAGCTGGAAGCTTATGCGCCGCTGACGAGTGTTGGAAGCTATTGTGTAGTCTTTGACACCATCGTAGAAGATATGCCTGCTGATATGTTTCCTGACCGTCCTTGGGGGCCAGGTAATAACCCAAAAACGGCTGTCTGGGAATACCTTGAAAAACATGACGGATTTAAAATAGATAAGGATATCCATAATAAACTTATGATTACTGTCGCGCCAGATGGGTATCTGAAGCGAATATTTTGATTTAAGTTTTTCCTGTCGTGAAGCTGTTTGGTTGGATAAGCTGGATGACCATAAAAGCTCCCATGGGCAGCATGCCCTAACTGCCTGTGGGATACGAGAGCGGTACATGCTTACATGCTGTAGTTCGCTGCCCAGAAGGACGGGTAAAGACTCTGTCTGGAGGGTAAGCCACTGAACTACTTCAACCCCGCAGAAAAACTCAAACCTCATTTTGTGGTGTGGGGGGTATTAGTGGGATGATAGCCGTTTTTGCGATTATTGTGCCGAATGCGATAAAAAAATAGAAATTCAACAAAGCCAGGAATGAACGTGACGCAAACCAGCACCACCATCTCAGCCCGAGAGGTCGTCAAGGATCTTGTCCCTAAGCTCAATGCGGTTGAAAAGCAGATTAAGCTAACGATTAGCGCCGTTGTGGAAGCCAGCAGCACAGCGCCTGAGAAAAAAGAGCGTTATGCCAAGCTGAAGGCGGAGTTCCAGCTGGAACTCACCATGATTCGTATGAACCTGGAGCATCTGCTAAAACGCTACCGTAACGAGCTGGAAGCAGCGATGAACGACCCGCGTAAAGATATGCTGCTCACCCTAGATGCTTACGAAGCCACAGCGGTTGAAAACGCCAAGCAGCTATATGCGCGGGTGCAACGCCTGCAGCAAGGCCATTAAGTGAGTATGCAGCCCGAGGAGCATGAACAAGTAGCGCTCGCGTTAGAAACGCTGATTCGTGAAACCCAGGCAACGATAGCGCGGGTAGAGCAACACGGGCTGGATATCACCATGCCGGAAGATTATCAGGCGCTGTTGGATATTTTAGACAGCGCCATCAAGCAGCAGCGCGAGCATACCAAGATGGCGTTAGGATAAACTCTGTCACTGCTATATTCGAATAATTCGAATAAATTTCAGCCTGTGCGCTTTACCCAGCGCCATTAAGAAGCCTGCTGATTCACTCTCTGGTCATTGCGAATGCAGGGAGTCGGTCTGGGTTGGTTGCTGTGTCTCCACGTCAAACGCGACTATCTGCCGCTTAACGCTTGAAAACTCAACGCCCACCAAATGGATCGGCTTGCCGCTGGCGCGG